>DAOUJB010000310.1:0-7157 GCA_034423155.1 Anaerolineae bacterium
GCTGCCGCGGTCGCCTTCGTCATCGTAATAGACCACGCGCAGCATATCGTCATCGGTCAGGCTGTCGACGAAGCGACGCATTTCGGCATTTTCTTCTGCCCAGCGCGCTTGCATTGCCGGGTAATCGGCGAAGTCGCTCTCTTCCAGCCATTTAACATCGGCATCGTGTTCCAGGAAGTGCCGCCAGCTATATTCCGCGTCCAGGATATGCACCAGCGCGCCGAACATGCTGCCCCAACCGTGGTCGTTGGGCTGCCGAAGCTGCGCCGATTCAAGCTCCGCGGCCTGATTGAAAATGCGCGCATTCGCCCATTCGTTGTAGGCGTAAAGCAGTTGCATCGCCTCGCTGCTCATCTGTTGACCTTCGCGATTCGGCTGCGGCAGATCGAGGTAGACGGTCATATCCAGGTTGCCGGGCGAATGTCCAAAACCAGTCAAAATCGCCGCGCATTCCGCCCGGTGCTGCGTGCCATGATTGACCAAGTGCAGCAGCGCCTGCCATAGCTTGACCGTCAGCGTCTTGCCAGCGCGCTCGCGGGTATAAACGCGTGCCAGATCGTCCTCGCTCATGGCATCCAGGTTGCGCGCGAGACGTGTTTGCTCCTGCGCCCAGCGGTCTTGCAGCGCCGCCACATCGGCGTAATCGGCCGGCTCCAAGCCGCCCGCCACCGGCTCGTCAAACAAGCGACTCGTCCACAAGCTCTCGGCGACCATGACATGCACCAGCCCGCCAAGAAAACTGCCCCAGCCCAGCGAGTTTTCTGCGCGCAGCTCTTCGGGCGTCAGCTTGGTTGCTTGCGCCAGAATCCGCTGATTCGCCCAGTCGTTGTATCCAAACAGAAACTTCACCGCCGACAGATTCATGAGCAACCCTCACCACTCGCAACGAGAATTGTGCCAGTATATCACAGATGGCGCGCGCTCTTGGCATTGAGAGTCGCCATGCCCAGGGCAAGCGCATTAGATTGTTTATATGCCACCGAGGCACCGAGGCACAGAGTTTGGTTTAGTAAGGCAGTACAATATGGAATCCTTGTTGTAATGTGGGCGAACTGTCAGCCACTCACAGTTTATTTGAACGCTTTTCTCTGTGTCTCTGTGCCTCTGTGGCTAGTATTTGATTTAGTTGGTCGCTTTCACTTCAGGTTTCGTAGTGCTGCGATTGCCCTGTCGGCTTGCCAAACTGCGCAGAGCGAAGGCCCGGCTCGGTGGTAAAATCGGTTTTACGGGTTATTCGCAAAGGCAAAGGCAGCGCGATGTCCATATTGACGAGCCTGGCAGCGATCATTGTGGCGATATTCGCCCTGGCGGCGCTGACCGACAGATTCTTCATCCCGAGCTTGGACGATATCTCCAGCCGGCTGCGGTTATCGGACGAAGTCGCTGGCGCGTCGCTGATGGCGATAGGCTCGTCTGCGCCCGAGTTGGCGATCGCGCTGTTGGCCTTGTTCACGAGCGGCGGCGCGCACAGCGATGTCGGCATCGGCACGATTGTCGGCTCGGCAGTCTTCAACATATTGGTGATTACCGGTTTGTCGGCGGTGGTGGCGGGCGGCTTGCACATCCATATTTTCGCTGTGCGCCGTGATATGATCGCTTATCTGGCGGCAATCGGCTACCTGGCGCTGATCTTCTCCGATGGCCAAGTCGCGCCGCTGGAAGCGCTGGCTGGCTTGGGGCTTTATGGCGTGTACCTGATTGTGCTGGCTCGTTGGAAAGACCCGCAGAAAGCTGAAAGCTCGGCGAAGCGTCCCCAATCCCGCGCCCAGCCAACCCCCGATCGTGCCAAGCCAAGCGCCTGGCAGCGTACAGAGGCCCTGCTGGTATCGCTGCTGCGGCGCATCATCGGCGACCCGCGCCAGAATTACCTGTGGGCATTTGTCGCCTCCATCTCGCTGATCGTGCTGCTCAGCTATTTGCTGGTCGAAGCCACGATAGCCTTTGCAGCGGGCATTGGCATCCCGCCCGTCATCGTGGCGCTGACCTTGCTGGCGGCCGGAACATCCGCGCCCGACCTGATGTCATCGCTGGAGGTCGCGCGCGCTGGCCGAGGCGGCATGGCGGTGGCAAACGCGGTCGGCTCGAACACCTTCGACCTGCTGATCGGTCTGGGCTTGCCCTGGATCATCGCGCTGGGCTTGCTCGGCGAGTCGAGCATCCATGTCGGCACAGACGACTTGTGGATGTCCATCGGCATACTGGTGCTTACGACTATCGTGCTCTTCATCTTTCTGGAGACGCAGCGCCTGCTGAGTCGTCGCGAGGGCTGGCTGTTGCTGCTGCTCTACGGCGGTTTCGTCTTGTATACATTGCTCGCATGAGGGAAATATCATGGAAGCGACAAGGCGGCATTTCGTGTCTGGGCGAGATGCCTTGCGGCTGCCGCTGATCGGGTCTCTGCTGCGCGGGCGCTATGGACGGTTGCTGCTGCAGTTTCCCTTGACCGCGTTGGCGCTGCTGCTGGTGATAGATGGTTTTGTTGGGCCGCAGTCGGCGGCGCGCAATATGGCGACTGTCGCGCCCTGGGTGCATTATCGGGGGCTGGTCGTGCTGGCGCTGTTGCTGGCGGGCAACTTGTTTTGCATGGGCTGTCCTTTCACCTTGCCACGCACTTTGGCAAAGCGATTGTCCAGCCGCGGCCTGCGCTTCCCCCAGCGTCTGCGCAACAAGTGGCTGGCGATCGGCAGCTTGTTCGCGCTCTTCTTCGCCTACGAATACCTGGATTTGTGGGCCAGCCCGCTGCTGACGGCTTGGCTTATCGTGGCTTATTTCATCGCATCGTTCGTGCTGGAAGCCCTCTTCAGCGAGTCGGCATTTTGCAAGTACATTTGTCCGCTTGGCTCTTTCAACATGGTCTATTCGACACTGTCGCCGACGCAAGTTTCGGTGCGCTCTCACGATATCTGCGCGCAATGCGTGGGCAAAGAATGCGTCAACGGCAGCTATGCAACGCAGCCCACTATTCGCATCGACGAGATCGCCATAGACGGCGGCGGTCCCCCGCAAACCGTGCAGGTAGCGCATGGACCCGCCGGTGCGCTCGGCTGTGGCACAGAGCTTTTCGCCCCGCAGATACAAAGCAATATGGATTGCACGATGTGTCTGGATTGTGTGCGCGCCTGCCCGCACGAAAACGCCGGCTTGTTCCTGCGCGCGCCAGGCAGCGAACTGAGCCGACCAGACAGCCTGCCGCGCCGCTGGGATATGTCGCTGCTGTTGATCGCGTTGGCTTTCATGGGCGTGTCCAACGCCTTTGGCATGGTGCCGCCCTACTATGCTCTGCAAGAGTGGCTGGCGCTGAATCTGGGCATCAACAGCGAGTTCGTAGTGCTGCTGTTGATATTCGGCGCGTTCAACCTGGCTCTGCCGGCGCTGGCAACTGTGGGCGCGGCTTATGCGGGAAGCCGGTTGGGCGGCGCAAGCAACCGCGATTCATTGCGCGATACAGCCGCTGCCTTTGCGCCTTCGTTTGTGCCCATCGGCTTTGGCATTTGGTTCGCGCATTACAGCTTTCACTTCTTGGTCGGTCCGGGCTTGATCGTGCCCGTCATTCAGGAATTCCTGGGCGGCAATGGCGATTGGTCGACCTGGAGTTTCAGCCTCGATGCCAGCGTCATTGGCCTGCTGCAAGTCGTCGCGTTGATCGGCGGCTTTTTGTGGAGCTTGCGTCTGGCGCAAAAGACGGCGCTGCGGCTTTATCGGCGCAAAGCCACGCTGGGCATGCTGCCCTGGGCGCTGCTGCACTTGCTGTTGATGCTGGTGGCCTGGCAGATCTTCACGCTGCCCATGGAAATGCGCGGCACTTTGTCGCTCTTCGGATGAGGCTCAGGCCGGCGCCGGCATTCGCTCGCCATCCAACAGCACCAGCTCGGCGCGGGCATGAAAGCCTGTGCCATCACGATTCATGATCGGCTCGGGCGAATACTGCGCCAGGTAGCAGCGCCGATAGTTGTCGGTCAGGTTGGCGCTGCTGCGATGAAAAGTGCGGCTGCTGAAAACGACGATGCTGCCGGCCGGCACGATAGCTGGCACGCCGGGATCATCGCCGTGATAGCCGACTCGGTCGTTGGTGCGCTCTTCCCTGTTGTGCTCGGTGATTTGGTCGCTGTCATCGCGACCATCCCGCGAGTAGGGCAGGATGTAGACTGTGCCATTTTCTTCGGTCATATCATCCAGCGCGCACCAGCAGGACAGATACGGCTTGTGATAATGCCCGACATAACCCGAGTCTTGATGCCAGGCGAACTGGGTATCGGCATCGGCCGCCTTGACGACATACTGCTCATTAAACAAATAAGCGGTATCGCCCAGGGTGGCTCGACAAATATCTGCCATCAGTTGGCTGAACAAGAAATCGGTCATGATTGGGCTGCTGGCGCTGCGGTTGCTGATGAAATAGCGTTTTTTGTAGTGCGTGATATTGTGCGAAGTCACGCCTTTGGATTCCATCTCGCGGTCAAATTGGTCGACCATGTGCATGCACTCGTCGCGCAAGGCCTCCAGCACATCAGCCGGGATGACCGATTCCAGTATGAAGTAGCCTTCGCTATGATATTGTTCGATTTGTTGGGGTGTCGTCATTGCCATGTTCATCGCTCCTGCTGGCAGTGTTTCGCCCCAGTATAGCCATAGTGATGCAGCGCTGTAAATCGCCCTGGACGAGCCCACAGGGTAGTCGCATCAAAATCAAACTCATTGTTAAGAAATCTTATCTAAAACTTTGCCACCGAGTTCACCGAGTACATTGAGTTCACCGAGAGAAAAGCAAAGGCTATACGCTGCGTCGACACGACTTACACGGCGAAAGAGTAGACATCTTGCAATCTGATAGGTTTTATCGGCGAACCACCTGCGCTACAGTTGCCCAAAGCGCAGCCATTTACAGCCTTTCCGCATAACAAATTCTCGGTGTACTCCTTCATCTCGGTGTACTCGGTGGCAAAAATCTTTAATGCGATTGCCCTGGACGAGCCCTAGAGTCCGCCGCAGTTTCGCGGCAAACTATCGGTGATATCCATGGCAGAAGATGGAGGCGCAGGCATGTCCAAGCGCAGACGCAGTGACAAACGACCTAATATCCTGCTCTTCCTCACCGATGATCATGGCGCGTGGGCGACTGGCGCGTATGGCAACACGGAAGTGCAGACGCCAACGCTGGACAGCCTGGCGCGGCTGGGCACCCGTTTCGCTCGCGCGTATACGCCCACGCCCGTTTGTTCGCCGGCGCGCGCTTGTCTGCTGACGGGCAAAACCGCCTCGCTGGTCGGCATTCACGATTGGCTGGAAGAAGCCGTGCCCGAGATCGGCGGACGCGATTGGCTGGATGGCACGCGCACGCTATTCGACTGGCTTGCCGAAGCCGGCTATCACACTGGCTTGAGCGGCAAGTGGCACCTGGGGCAGTCGCATTTGCCGCCATCCGGCGCTGATTATCACTTCGGGCTGCCTGGCTGGCAGGGCGCTCACAATGGCAAATATACCTATGTCCGCAATGGCGACCTGGTCGAGCTGGACGGCAATAAAAGCAAGTTCATCACCGACCACGCCATCGAGTTTCTGGATACCGTGCCCGCGGATACACCTTTTTTCCTGAATGTCGGTTATATCGCCACGCACTCGCCGTATCAGCAGAGCACGCATGACCCCGAACAGACGGCGCGTTATCAAGATTGCGCATTTGACGAAATCCCGCTCTATCAGCCGCACGCCTGGGTTAAAAATGAGGGCGGCGGGGACGAGCTAAGCGACCAGGACCTGCGCGACCGCTACATAGGCTATTATGCCGCTGCCAGTGAGATAGACGACAACATCGCCCGCATCATCGGCGCGCTCAGCCTGCGCGAGATGTACGAAGACACCATCATAATCTATACATCCGATCATGGCTGCGCGATCGGGCATCAGGGTTTCTTCGGCAAAGGCAACAGCACGCGACCGCTGAATATGTACGATATCTCGCTGCAAGTGCCGCTGATCGTGACCGGCGCGAAGCTGCCCGTGCAAACTGCGCAGCTGAATGTGGATCATTGCGACACTTTCCATACCATCTGCGAGTTGGCTGGCGTCAAACTGCCGAAGGACGAAGTCTTCGCCGGCAAATCCTATGCGCCCGTGCTGCGAGGCAGGGGCTTGGTTTGGGACAATACGCGCTATGGCGAATATGGCGACCTGCGCATGATCCGCGACAAGCAGTGGAAGCTGGTTTGGCGCTATCCCGATGGACCGCACGATCTCTTTGACCTGAGCGCAGACCCCGGCGAGCGCCAAAATATCTTCGCGCAGCAGCCAGAAGTGGTTTCACAGCTCAAAGCGCGCCTGGATGCGTATTATGCCCGGCATGAATCGCCGGGGAAATCGGGTTTGCGCGTCAAGCAACTGCCCGCCCACAACAGCGCCAATGAAGCCTGGCGAGATGGCCGGCGAGAGGCGCGGGTTTGCAGCAATACTAGCTAGGGACGCTGCAGCGATACATCCAGCGTGATGCCATCGTCCACGCCGACCTTCTCAAGCGTCAGCAGCACTTGTCCGCTCATGGGCATCACAAATGGCAGCGGCAGCGCATCCGGCACGCCCATGGTGCTGTGCGACATGACTTCCATGCCCTCGACACTGGCTCGCACAAACAGGTCGGCCACATTGCCGCTGCGTTTGCTGATATGCAGGATCAGCATTTCGCCCGCCAGCGCATCAAAGACGAAGCGCTCGCGGACAGACTTGTCGTTCAGCTTTACAGCCGCGGCATTTTCATCCAGTTGACGCACGGCATTGCGCTCCAGCCGCAGGACGCCGCCGCCAACCCGCTCATCAAAGCTCGCTACCACCAGGATATAGTCGCCCGATTGCTCGATGGCGTGTCTGCTCAGTTCGGCATCCAGTCCGCCGCCGCTGTCATCATCAAATGCGACTTCGCGGCCATCTGGCGCGACCAACTGCAAGAGACTATCCAGCGAGCCGCCCGTGTCGATGCTGATGCTCACGGTGTCGCCAGCCGCTAACGAGAGCCTGTAATACAGCCTAGGCGATTCTGGGGTCAGCGTAAAGGCAATCTCGCCAGAGCCCAAGGGCACCGGGCGCACTTCTTCAATCTCCACGCGGAAACCGCCCGATTCTGCTCCCTGTGCCATCATCAGCGGCGCGCCAGAGACCTCCAGTTGATA
>DAOUJB010000311.1:0-8061 GCA_034423155.1 Anaerolineae bacterium
CAGCGAACTCGTCATCCGCAAGTCGCGCTTTTTGACGACTGTTGCGCCCGCCGCCACCGTCCCCCGCGCCCGAGAGTTCATCGCTGGCGTACGCGCAGAAATGCCCGAAGCCAATCACCATGTCTACGGATTTCGTGTGGGCTTCGGCAAAACAGTCACCGAAGGCATGAGCGACGATGGCGAGCCAATTGGAACAGCCGGTCCCCCTACCCTGGCGGTGCTGCGCGGTTCGGGCATTGGCGATATTGCGCTGGTGACAACGCGCTACTTTGGCGGCACGAAGCTGGGCACAGGCGGATTGGTGCGCGCCTATACCGAGTCGGCGCAATTGGCGCTGGAGCAACTGGAAACCGAGCTGAAGGTCGAACGGCGCACCGTGGGCATCGAGCTGCCTTACTCGCTGTACAATATCGTCACGCGGATGATCGCGGCGCACCATGGCAGCGTGGAAGACGAGGTTTTTGACGGGCAAGTGTTGCTGGTCGCTCGCTTCGTGCTCGAAGATCTGCAGCGCTTCACATCTGAGTTGCGCGAGCGCACGGCTGGGCAGATCGTGCCGGTGGACCTGGCTTAGGCTTGCTGCGCCAGCTTCTGCGCCACCAGCCGCTGCACTTGACCGATCGCGGCATGCGACGGCGAGATCGCTTCTGCCAGCATGATATATCCCCGCGCGTCGTCCATCTGATCGCTGACGATCAACACCATCGCCATCTGCGCCAACAACGGCACATCGTAGGGGAATGCCTCCAGGCTGGCGTTTAGCTTGTCGATGGCTGCGTCGCGCTGACCGCCCGCCCAGTGCAGTTGCGCCAAGGCCAATGCCAATTGCGGGTCGCCGCCGACCGTTGCTTCCGCTTCGATCAAAACTTCCAGCGCCGTCTCACGATCTTGCCAGCTGAGATAACAACGCGACAGCGCCAAATGCAGATCGACCAGCAGCGGCGCGATTTCGCAGGCGCTCTCCAGCAGTTCGATATCGCGCTCGGCGACAGCTTTTCCCGCGCTCAGTGTCAGGCGTATTTCGCCAAGCGATTCTTCAAAATCCGGCAGGCTCAACTGCAATTCGATGCGCTGCAGTTCCAGTTCCAGTGGGTCGTCCTCATGGATTTGCTCGCGACATTGATCGATCCAGCCTGCGGCGCGGTCTTGGTCGCCCGCTTCGAAAGCCAATTGCGCCAAACACAGGCCGGCATTGACATTGGCGCTGGCGTGACGCTGCAAGATCGCTTCCGCTGGCGAAAAGTCATCGAGATCCAAGAGCCGATCGCAGGCTTCGCCCAGAAAATTGCCCTCGTTGTCATGCTCGACCAGCCGTTCAAAATAAATCCACAGTTCATCATCTTCGCAATCGATCATGTAGCTGAGCGCCAGCTGCAGGGCACCGAGATTGTCTGGATTATGCGCATGGTGCAGTTTCAGCGCATTGGCGATTTCTTGCGGTATGTGTGCCTCATCGGCAATTTCATCGGGATCGATCAACAGCACATCATCAATTGGCCAGCTTTGCGCTTCCGCCGTCATCAACAACTGGGCATATTGCAAATGCAATGCGGGATGCTGAACGCCCGCCTCCAATGCGCTCTGCACCACATCCACCGCTTCGGCGAACTTGCCGGCGTCCGACAGAATCTCCGTCAGGCTGTGCCACATGCTGGCATCGGCAGCCGCGTCCAAGTGCTGTCGCAGAGCATGGATAGCCAGATCATGAAAGCCGAGCTCTGCCAAACCCAGCGCAATCGCCGATATCGCGGCTCGCTGGTTCAATATCGCTGGTTCGCGCAATTGGGGGATCAGCGCGTCACCGATTTCTTCCAAGCCCGCCTGCATGACTTGTTTAGCCAGCATGCCCAGGCACCAGCAACTGAATTCGCTTTTGTCTCGCTGGGCGTGCTCAGCCACCTCGCCGAATTGCGCTGCGATCTCCGCCTCGTCCCATTCCACGCCCCAGTGCAGCAGATACACATCCAGATTCCAGTCAAAGACCAGCGGAAGCAGCTCAATCACGCCTGTTGCTTTTTCGACCGGCGCATAGCAGATGAGAGCCGGCGCGCTGCCACCGCCGTCCAGTTCCGCAATCAGTTCGGCGGCCACAGTCGGCAATCCGCTGACGACATCGCTTAGCGAGTCAAATTCGTGGCGGAAATCCGCAGCTTCTTCGCCATTTAGCAAGCTCAAATCTGCGCTCAATGTGAGGCTGACCCGCTCGGCGACATCCAGCTTTCCCCACAACTGCACATTGTCCGCCAAGCCCGCCAGCTCCCAATCGTCGGGCGTGAACTGATAATCGTCGGCGCGGATTTCACTGCTGCTGCTGGATTCGTCGATGCGGGCGAAGCAACGATAGACACGCGTATCGGGATATTGCTCTAACAGATAGGCCAGGCAAGCTGCCAGCCCCATGGCGACTTCTGGCATATCGGCGCAAACGATGGGATACAAACCGATCCGAAAGCGCTCTTCACTCTGGATAGATTGTGCCAGCCCTGCTGCGCTGCCGAAAATGGCTGATGGCGCGCCGCCTCCCTGCTGCCGCATCCCCAGCCGCTTCATGCTCTCCGCAGCGCCAAGCATCGTCCCTCCAATTCAAAACACCCTGCCGGTAAAGACAGGGTGCATTGCGAGTTTATCACCGGGCGGTACTAACCGGCGTCAGCTAGCCAACGATGCCCAATCCACCGACATTGCCGCGCATGACCGCATAGCCCCCATGCAGCCAGCCCGTCCCGAAACCGCCCCTGGTCTGATACCAGACGCCATCGGCAGATTTTCCAGTCAGCTCCAGCACAGTCCCGCCATTCACAATCGTCACGCTGCCGTGGCTCGTGCCGGGACCCGAGCGGATGTGCAAGCGCGCTGTGTTGACGATCGCCCGTGGCGTCGCGCCATTCAAGTGAGACGATGCGCTGGGCACGCGCGAAAAGTCGCCGCGAGCTGCCGTATACGATGCGTTGACCCAGCCAGCTCCGTCGTTGGTCTGGATTTCGTACCAGTTGCCATTGCCAGCGCCGCCCGTGACCAGCAGCCGCGAACCGCCCGGCACGGTGAGAATGATATCATTGCCCACACCTGGACCCGAGCGCACATTGAGATAGGCAGTATTCACAACCAGATGCGCTGCGCCACCCAGAATCGCGCTGTCGCTCGCCGAATAAATATGCAGCGATACACCTGTTTGGGGAACATTGTCATAGTTGCCGCGCGTGACGGTGTAGATGTGTCGCAGCCAGCCCGCGCCCGCCGCCGTCTCGACCTTGTACCAATGTCCGCCGCTGGAGATTTCTACTACAGGCAGCACCGTGCCGCCAGGCACAACAGCCACGACCGGGTAGCCGACGCCAGGTCCTTCGCGCACATTCAGGAACGCGGTGTTCACAACGACATGAGCTGTTCCAGGCGCAACATCGCCAGGAGCGGTTGTCAGGTCGCTCGGCAGACTTGAAGCGCCTCCCGTCCAGGGAATACCAGAGAAGTCGCCTCGTCTGACGGTGTAGCTGCTGTTGACAAAGCCATTGCCAGCAGGCGATTCGACTTCGTACCAGGTCAGATTCTCCGCGCGCGAGATTACCGGCAGAGTCGTTCCGCCAGATACAACTGTGACGACTGCGTGCCCAACACCGGGTCCGGAGCGCACATTAAGAAACGATGTGTTCACGATGAGATGCGCTGGTGTCTGCGCTATGGCCACCGATCCGGCCAACGCAGCGATCAGCAACAACAAACCAAACAAGGCAAATCGACGGCTTTTCTTTCCTTTACGCATAGTTCCCCCCGAATTCAGCTACCTGACGGCATTTTCTATCAGAACAACAGGTAGTATATGTGCCACTGGCAAAGTGGGCAAACGCGGCGCACCCCGATTTGACAGGTCGGCGAGGCTATGCTAGGCTATGCCCAATGTGCAAGAGGCGAAGGGACGAGAGATGGTAATGGCAGCTCAGCAAGTCGAGATCATGACGGAAACGCCTGCTCTGACCGTGACGCCGGCAGCGGTGTCGATCATCAAGAACCTGCTGGAACAGCGCAACATCCCTCAGCATGCTCTGCGTGTGTTTGTGACCGGCGGCGGTTGCTCGGGCATGCAGTACGGCATGGCATTTCAAGAAACGCCGGATGTGGGCGATACTGTCGTCAATGGCGATGGCGTGCGCCTGCTGGTCGATCCCACCAGCATAATGTATCTGCGCGGCGCGACCATTGACTATGTCGATAGCTTGATCGGTGGCGGCTTCCGCATCGACAATCCCAATGCGCTAGCCAGTTGCGGCTGCGGTCATTCATTCAAATCGGACGACCAAGCCGCGGGCGAAGCGGCTGGCTGTGGCACCTGCGGAAGCTATTAAGCCCGCAAAAGATGGATCAGCACGCCCAATATACCTAAACCGCCAAGCGCCACAATCGGCAGGATCGGCGGAACTTCCGGTGCGCCAGTGTCGCCGCCGGGCGCGATCCGTAACGGATCTCCCAAGGGAGCTTGCGTGGCAGCTGGCGGCGTAAAGGTGGGCAGTGGCGAGGCCGCCAGGACGGTGCCGGCTTGCGCGCTATCGGCTGGCGCGGTCGCGAGGTCGATTGTGCGGTCGTCGGTTTGGGCTGGGCCCCCTGTGTTGACGGCCGCGATCGCGTCGAAATCATCGATCACTTCGATCAGTGACAAATCTCCGTCTAGTTCGACCAAATCGCCATACACCCAGGCGCTGCCGCTCGGCGACAGATCAAATCGAAATTCGTACCAGCGGAAATAATTGCGCAGCACAGGATAGGCTGTACCGCTGACGATCTTGCCCAGCAACTCACTATCGACATCGGGCAGCGCGCGCACATTGACCTCACCAGCCGAGTCCAGGGCTTGCAAGCGGGCAGCTGGAAAGTCTGTCTCTGTCGCTGCGACTGTCGGCGATTCCACATCGGCTTGCGCAATGTTGGGCGTGGCGCGCACCAGGACGGCAGGCACCGGCGTCGCGCTCGCTCGCTGTGCCAGCACGCTGCCTGACCATGCGAACAGAACGATGGCCAATAGCGCCACCCAGGTCAATCTGCTTAGGCTCTGCCCCTTGCTCACCATGAGATCGCGTTAATATCGTTGAACCGGCCCTGCTCTGCCACCACACTTCGGTTATCGGCTTGATTCACCAGAAACCCTTGATACAGTTGGTTGCCCATACCGATCACCTGCCAGCCGCTCATGACAAATGGTGGGGCTGTGGCACCGGCTGGACAGCGCGTGCAGTCGGCCGGCAGCCATTCGCCATTGTAGCGCCGGGCGATGTGCAGATGAGTGGCATTGGAGTAACCGCCGATGCAGGCTGGATAACCTAGCAGATTGCCGGCCTCGACCACTTGCCCGACTTGCAGCGCATTGTGATGGTCGATATGCAGATACAGAATCGTCCAGCCGCTAGCTTCGTTGCCATCGCCGTCCAAATCGAGCACAACCAAGCCTTCTGCCAAGCGCGCGATCACGCCGTCGGCTACAGCAGTCGCCGCGAATGACGATTCATAACAGCCAAAAGCAGCCGCGGATTCGTCAGGAGGCGCGAAGTCGATCGCCGACCATGCGCTGCCGTTGCCCCAGCCTCCATGAAAACCCCCGGTGTAGCGCCAGGTCTCGCCTCTCGGGAAAGGCAGCGTCAATTGCGGTTGCTGGAGGTCCCTCGGCACAGTGACATGCGCATCGGCGAAGGGATCGCCAAACAACTTGCGGTAGGTCTGGGAGAAGCCCGCCTCGCCCACCGCATCGCGCCATTCCGCCGGGGACAGCAGCTGCGCCAGCACAGCTTGCACAGCGACCGTTGCGGCATTCAGCGATGGGTCAAAGTGCAGGTCGCTGCCATCGGCAAATGCCAGTTGCGTCGCGCCGCGGTACTTCCAATCGTAATAGCCTTGATTGAGCTGGTCGGCCAGCCAGCTCAGCTGACTGTACAAGCCTGCACGGTTGATGCCGTTTGCCTGGCGGAGTAATGGATACATCCGCGTATCATCGTCGACATCTTGCCGGGACAGCAATCGGGCAAAATGCTCCAGGAATGCCAGCATAATTCGCGCATCGACACTGAATTCTCGCGATACGCGTTCAACGATTTGCGCCGCGCTGTATTGCCGTGCTGAGAGCACAACTGTCAGATCACGCATGATGCCGGGCTGCATCGCAACGAAATCCGCGACCGCAAAGCCGGCGCTGTTCACCGAGCGCACCAGCCGCGAATCGGGCAAGATGCGCGTCGACTCGGTATATTCGAGTTCTACCGCTGGCAATACCAGCACTTCGCCCACATTGAGCAAGTCGGGATTGGGCAGGTTGTTGGCGGCGAGCAGCTCTGCCACCGAAATATTGTAGTGCAGCGCGATGCGCGTGATGGTTTCGCCGGCCGCCACCGTATGCGTGACGATGCGTTGCTGAGTGGGCTGGGGCGTGGCTTCCAGCTCCGCCAAGATGATCGGGCGCGTGGTCGCAGTCGGCAAGCTGCCTTTCGCTTGCGGCGTGGCGATTGCATCCGCTACCGAGATTTCATTTCTGCCACTCGCAGCTGGTCTGGCAGCGGCGCAACTAGACAGCAGGATGCCAAGAACCAAAGCAGACAACACTAGGGCGGCGGCTGTTGGCGCGCTATACTTGCGCAAATCGCAGTCGTGGAATCGTGACATCAGGAGAACAACATGGCAGATGCGCAAGCAGTTCGAGCGACATTCGCGGGCATGGTCGAGCGATTCGCACCAGAGAAAGCGGGCAACCTAAGCGCCTGCATTGCCTTCAACCTCAGCGGCGACAATGGCGGGTTGTATTGGATCAAAGTGGCGGATGGCGCAGCAGAAACGGGCGAAGGCAGCGTTGCCAAGGCCGATATGACCGTGCTCGCCAGCGCCGATGACTGGTTCGCTGTGGCAATTGGTGAACTAAACCCGATGCAAGCCTTCATGACCGGCAAGCTCAAAATACAGGGCGATATGGGCTTGGCGATGAAGATGCAGACCCTGTTTGCTGGTTGATCCACATATACGCCATCTCAACCCTTGTCCAGGACAGCAGCGGGCTCGTTCAGTCCAAAACTGAATGCCGCCACATCCAGCGCTTCGTCAATGGCATCGGCCAGGTTGTCATCGTCGGCCGACTCGGCCAGTTCGCTCAACACATCAAGCGCGTGCCGACCGCCAATCTCGCCCAGCGCGGCGATGGCAGCCAGTTGGACTTCTCCGTCATCGCTTTGCGCCAGCTCCCCGATGCGCGGCACCGCATGTTTTAGCTGCAACTGCCCACAGGCCGCGATCGCCTCATAGACACATTCGTCGTCGCCACCGGCCAATTCTTCCAGCAGGACATCCCCCCAGATGCTGTTGCAAGTCCGCCCCATGGCGAAGACCGCGCCGACTTTCAACTCGTGGCTGCTATGTGCATAGGCCGCGCGGATCAGCTTAGGCACATCCGGATGGCTGGAATTTGCCAGCGCCTCCAAAGCCCGTCTCCGCACCGCAATCGGCTGCTGCGTATCGGTATGCAGGCGCAAGGCGATTTGCTGCGCTGCTTCCGCCATTTCGTCCGCGATGCCGCCATATTCGCTCAGCAGCAAGAATCGTCCCAGGCCCGTCAGCGCGCTGGCACGCACACCCGCATCTTCATCGCTGGCCAGGCGCATAAACTGCTGCATCGTCGCCGGCGATTCATCAAACCACAACAGGTCAATGGCCGCCGCGCGCACCAGGCTGCTGCTGTCTGTCAGCGACATATCAGCAATTTCGCGAAAGTTTAGCTCGAACAGCGCTTCGCTGGCGTCGTTAAGGGCGCGAAGCACTTGCGCTTTGTAAGCGGCTGGCAGTAGCGACCAGCTGTGCACGATAGCCTGGCGCTCGGCTGGAGACAAATCGCTCAAGCCATAGATGATCGCGGATGGCACGACCGATTGCCGGCTGGATGCCCCGGCTTGCAGCGCCGCGACCACTTCGTCCGGCGAAGGTTTCTGCTTCTCCAGCGCCGCTATTTCTCGCTCAAAGCCGTTCATCGTGCCTGCTCGCTCGTTCAACCGATGCTGGGCGGGTTGACCAGGTCATAGAGCATGATGACCGCGCCCAGCA
>DAOUJB010000312.1:0-2575 GCA_034423155.1 Anaerolineae bacterium
ATAACGCCGGCTCATATACTCTTCGATCTGATAGAAACGCGCTTGCTGCCGCAGCCGCAGCCAGGTGCCGGCCAGCCAAATCAGGCAGACCAGGGGCGTCCAGTCGTTTTGCATGGGGATTCCTTGCTCGCCGCCACAAGCGCATTATACGGCGAACCGCGCCTGGGGCAACTCGCGCGCTCAATCGCTGCGAAAAAGCGCGTCCATGATGCTGGCTGTGCGCTCGGGGAAGTCCAGATAGGCGTAATGTCCCGCGCCCGGCTGCACGATCAGCGCGGCATCGGGCATGACGGTTTCGAGCTTTTGCCCCATCCAAAGCGGCGTGTCTTCATCGGCATCGCCCCAAATCAGCACGGTGGGCTTTGCCGCGCGCCGGGCGTATGCCAGCAAGTCTTGCTCCACAATTTTCACCAGCGTCGCCCGCATGATTGGCGAGGCAGCCTGGTAATCCGCCGATCCATAACGCCGGCTGTAGAAGTTGCGCAGGGACTCGGCAGCGGAGGCCCTGCCAATCGCGCTCAAGCCAGCCCGGGCGCGCCGATACACGCCGAGTCGCAGTCGCTGCCCTATGCTCGGCTGGTGCTTGAGGCCGGCGCTGTTGGAAAGCGTCATTTTGTCTATGCGCTGCGGATATTCTGCCGCCAGCATCAAGCCAATGCGACCGCCCAGCGAATGCCCGAAATAGTGCGCCGAGTCCAGCTTGTGCGCATCCAGGAAGGCCAAACAGAATTCCACATAATCGCGCACGCCCCAGGCTCGCGGCGGTTCTGCGCTTTCACCGAAGCCCGGCAGGTCGAGCATGATGCAGCGATAACCGAGTCGGCTCAGTCGGGTTGCCAGCGGAACCAGCGCACCGATGCTTGCGCCCCAGCCATGCACCATCAGCACGGGCGCGCCCTCGCCGATGACAGCTTGTCGGATGTCAATGCCGTCTATGGCGATTCGGCTGGTCTGCATGGCGATTATTAGCCAATGGCGCTCAGCGGGATTTCGACCGTGCGCTTGCGTCCGCGCTCGCTGATTGGCGTGACCGGCGGGCATTCCCAAGCCAGATCGTCGGTGGTGGCGCGCTCTTTGGCGAACTTGGGCAAGATGCCACAGGCGAAGCATTTGTCGCGGCAATCGACGCGCGTCTCGCGGCGGATGCTCATCAGATAATCTTCTTGCAGGAACTTCTTGCGCAAGCCCACATCGATATGATCCCAAGGAAAGACCTCATCCAGGTCGCGCTCGCGGAAGTTATAGAAATCCGGGTCGATGCCCGATTCGTCAAAGGCTTGCAGCCAGCGGGCGTGCTTGTGCTGGTCTTGCCAGGCGTCGAACTTGCAACCCAGCTGCCAGGCACGGCGGATCACGCGGGACAGGCGGCGGTCGCCTCGGCTCAGCCAACCTTCAAACTCGCTATCGTCATAAGTATTCCAGCGCAGGTGCATGCCGCCGCGGCGCATCTGCCGTTTTAGCATGGCTTGCTTGCGTTCGACGCTTTCGCGGGTATCTTGCGGCACCCACTGGAAGGGCGTGTGCGGTTTGGGGATGAAGGTGCTGACGCCGACATTGAGCGTGGCTTTTTTGCCTAGGATCTTCGTGCCTTCGCGCAGGGTGCGTCCGCACAGGTCGATGATCGCCTGTACATCGTCCAAAGTCTCATCGGGATGACCAATCATGAAATAAAACTTGATCGTGCGCCAACCCCGCGAATAGACATCGCGCGCTGTCTGGATGACCTGGTCGTCGGCTACATATTTGTTGATCAGGTCGCGCATTTTCTCGGTGGCGGCTTCGGGCGCGAATGTAAAGCCGCTGCGGCGCGTGCCACCGATCTTTTCCAGCAGATCGGCGCTGGCGCTCTCGATGCGCAGGCTGGGCAGGCTGAGGCTCAAGCCGGCATCCTTGTAGACGCGGTTGACTTCTTCTGCCAGCTCCTCGACCCATACATAGTCGGATGATGACAAGCTGAGCAGGCTGATTTCTTCGAAGCCGGTGTAGCGCACGATCTCGTCTATGGCAGCCATGATCTCGGCGACAGGCCTTTCGCGGACCGGGCGCGTCACCATGCCGGCATGGCAGAATCGGCAGCCGCGCGTGCAGCCGCGCATGATTTCGATGGGCGCGCGGTTGTGCACTGTGTCGATATTGGGCACGATGAACTTGGTGAAAGGTTTGGGCAAAGTGAGTACGATGCGCTTCAGCACCCGCCCCGGAATGCCCGGCTGGTTGGGGATGATGCTGCGCACAGTGCCATCGGCGTGATAATCCACATCATAAAAGCGCGGCACATATAGGCCCTGAATGCGCGCAAGTTGCCGCAGCTGTTCGTTTCGTGGCAGCCCGCGCAGCCTGCCCAGCATCGCCGCAATCTCGACGATGATCTCTTCGCCCTCGCCGATCACAAAGGCATCGATGAAATCCGCCATCGGCTCGGGATTGAAGCAAGCGTGCCCGCCAGCGATCACCAGCGGATAGCTCTCGTCGCGGTCGCGGCTCAATATGGGCATGCCAGCCAGGTCGAGCAAATTGATGGCGTTGGTATACAGCTGTTCATAGGGCAAGCTGATGCCCAGCAGGTCAAAGTCGC
>DAOUJB010000313.1:0-5384 GCA_034423155.1 Anaerolineae bacterium
CGCTGGGCTTCCCCTACATGGACACGCCCAACCTCGACCGTCTGGCGCGCGAAGGCGTCAGCTTCGACAATTGCCACATCACTGCGCCATCCTGCGCGCCCGCCCGCGCCAGCTTGTTCACCGGCTATTACCCACATGTCACCGGCATCCTCGCCAATGGCGACCGCTGGCAGCGCTCCTGGGTCGAAGATCTGGCGAGCGCCGGCTATCACTGCGTCAACATCGGCAAAATGCACAGCAATCCTTTTGAAACGCCGCTGGGCTTTCATGAGCGCTATGTCGTGGAAAACAAAGACCGCTACCTGGAAGGCCGCTATTATTTTGATGAATGGGACAAGGCGCTGGCGGCGCAGGGACTGGTCAAACAACAGCGCGAACAATATCGAAAGCGCGCTGATTACCGCGAGCGAATGGGCGCATTCAGCTGGGACTTGCCGCCGCACTTGCAGTCGGACAATTTTGTGGGCGGGCTGGCGCAATGGTGGCTGCGCAGTCATCCGCAGACGCAGCCGCTCTTTTTGCAGATCGGCTTCCCCGGTCCGCACCCGCCTTATGACCCCACGCCCGAAGCAGCCATCGAATATATCGACCGCGAGTTGCCCCTGCCCAGCGTCACGCAAGCCGAGCTGGATGCCCAGCCGCCGCCTTTCCAGCGCCTTCGCCAGCACAATACAGAAGTCGACCACGACTCCATCGTCCACCTCGAGAAGCCGACGCGCTTGCAGTTGCAGCGTCTGCGCGCCTATTACGCCGCCAATGTCAGCATGATCGACCAGCAAGTCGGGCAGATCATGGAAGCGCTGGACGAGCAGGGCTACCTGGAAAACAGCATCATCATCTTCACCAGCGATCATGGCGATTGCCTGGGCGACCATGGGCATATCCAAAAGTGGACGATGTACGACATCATCACGCGCGTGCCAGCGCTGTTTTGGGCGCCCGGACGTTTTCAGGCTGGCGCGCGAATCGGCGATCTGTGCCAGTGGATGGATATTGGACCGACCGTGCTGGAGCTGGCGGGCCTGCAACCGCCGCCCAACATGCAGGCGCAATCGCTGCTGCCGGCGCTGAAAGGCGAAGCGTGGTCGGGGCGCGAACTGGTCTTCGCCGAGCATCCGCCCGATGGCGTGTATCACGGACCCTACATGACGATGGTGCGGAGCGATCGTTACAAGCTCGTGCACTTCGCCGGGCAAGCGTACGGGCAGCTCTTTGATTTGCAAGCCGACCCCTGGGAAGTCGACAACCGCTGGGATGACGAGGCGCTGGCGGACACAAAGCGCGAACTGCTGGATGCGCTGCTGGATTGGCGCATCGAAAGCGCTGTGCAGACGCGGGATGTTTTTCAGGATTATCGCTAGTAGGGGCGAGCCACCGGGTCGCCCGCCGCACAAGGCAAACGTAGCGCACGGGTACATTTTGCAATTCTTAACCACAAAAACACAAAGGTCACAAAGAAGGTATACCAATTAAAGAAATGCAACAAAAGGAAGGAAAGTCGTAGGGGCGACTCTTGAGTCGCCCACAGGTACAACGGCGGCATTGTAGGCGATACAAGGTTCGCCCCTACAACTTTCGAATCTGAGCAACGCCTCTGTGGTAAAAGCTGTAATGAGCTTGCCCTGGGGGGATGCCTGCTCTCTACTCGTCCCTTTGTTTCACATTCAGCCGTTTCACGCTACAATTGATCCTGCGAGCTATCGCACCCTTCATCTATACATAACACAACAGGAGCAAACTCATGCGCAAGTTCACCGTATTCATTTTGCTGGCGCTGCTGATGGCTGCCTTTGCCGCGCCGCTCAGCGCCCAGGATTTCAGCGGGCAGACGGTCATCGTCGTCACGCAGACTGGCTCGGCCATCGGCGGTCCCGTGCTCGACAAGGGTCCGATCTGGGAAGAAGCCACCGGCGGCAACATCGAGCTGCAGACTTTCGCTTTCGGCGAGCTGTACGAGAAGATCGTCACCGCGCTGGATACCGGCAGCGGCGATTATGATGTGCTGATCTATGCGGCCGACTGGGCTGGCGACATCATGGCTGGCGGCAAGGTCATGGAGATCCCGCAAGCGACGCTGGACGCCATCGAAGCGGACGATGTCATCCCGCTCTATGCCGACCGCATCACCACCTGGGGCGGCGTGCCCTATGCCCTGCCCTATGATGGCGATGCCCACATGCTCTATTACCGCAAAGACCTGGTCGACAACGAGATGTATGCCGCCGACTTCGAGGCGCAGTATGGCTATGCCTTGGGCGAGCCGACCACCTGGTCGCAGTATCACGATATCGCCGAGTTCTTCAACGGCATGGAAGTCGATACGGCTGGCAGCATGGCGCCCATCTATGGCGCGCTGGAAGCCCAACGCCGCAACGCCCAGTCGTACTGGGTCTACTTGTCGCGGGCGGCTGGTTATGGCAAGATGCCGGGCAATCCCTGCTTCTTCTTCAGCTGCGATGACATGACGCCGCAGGTCAACAACCCCGGCTGGGTGCGCGCGCTGGAAGAATATGTCGGCATCCGCGAAGTGGGCGATCCCGAGATGATCAACTACGATGTCGCCGATACGCGCACGCTGATGGCGACTGGCACCGCCGTGCTCAACCTCGACTGGGGCGATGTCGGCACGATCTCGGTTGACGAGAATGTCTCCATCGTCAAAGGCGCAGTCGGCTTTGGCGTGCTGCCCGGTGGCGATAGCTACTGGGATTACGAAGCCGGCGAATGGGTCATGGAAGAAAATCCCGCGCCCTTCATCGCTTTCGGTGGCTGGATCATCTCCATCGCGTCCGACAGCGATGTAACCGAAGCCGCGCTGGACTTCGCCGCCTTCTTGGCCAGCAAAGAAATGGTCAACGAGCTGGCGGTGACGGGCGGCACGGGCATTAACCCGTCGCGCTTCAGCCAGTTGGAAGATACGGCGCCCTGGGTCGCGGCCGGCTTTGACGAAGAAAGCGCCGCGGATTACCTGGACGCCATCCAAAACACAATCAACCATCCCAACGCCGTGCTCGACCTGCGCATCACTGGCTCGGCAGAATACCTGTCGTCGCTGGATGCAGAGATCGCCCGCGCGGTCGCTGGCGAGATCAGCGCGCAAGAAGCGCTGGACAATGTCGCTGCGCTGTGGGACGCCATCACCGATCGCCTGGGACGCGATAGCCAGTTGGCGCAGTACAAAGCCGCCGTTGGCTACATGGGCGATATGTAAGGTCTTACACGTCGGGTCGGGGGGAGGTTTTGAACTCCCCTCGGTCTCACCCGTTCAACCCCCCTCGGTCCCCCCGTCGGGTCGGGGGGAGGTCTTAGCGCGTACCTTGTACCGCATCAGAGTTGTAAAGTGGTGAAGGCTTTGCTTACTTCGACAGACGAGGCTTGAGTAATCCGCAGACAACAGGTTTCAACGCACACTGACAGCGAAATCTACGCTGACATCAAAGCGCTTGCGCTGCATATGCGCCAGAATCCTACGCCTGCCGAAAGCCGCCTGTGGCAGTGCCTTCGCAGCCGGCGGATAAAGGGCTTCCGTTTTCGCCGCCAGCATCCAATCGATCGCTTCATTGTCGACTTCTATTGCCGTGATGCGCGTCTCGTTGTTGAAGTAGACGGGCCAATTCACGATTTGCCACAAGCTATTGAATACGATGAGGCTAGGCAGAAATGCCTTGAAGAGAAAGGGTTGTACTTGCTCCGATTCACCAATGACCAGATTCTGTTTACAACAGATGCCGTACTCGACGAAATCGCTGCACACCTGTCCCGCCATTCTTCGGATCCAGGATAGCTCACCGTGAGTATCAATCATCCCCCCGACCCGACGGGGGGACCGAGGGGGGTTGTGCCTTCCCCCGTTGATACGGGGGGACCGAGGGGGGTAGACCGAGTCGTAAACGAAGACCGCATCATGAAGCGGGTCTTCCTCAGCCCGGCTGTCATCATTCTGCTGGCTTTGTCGATCTTCCCGCTCTTGTGGTCGCTGGGCATCAGCTTCACCGATATGCAGCGCGGCGGCAGCACAATCGCCCGCCAGGCTGCGGCCGAAGGCATTGAAAGCGGCGTCGGCTTCTTGGGTTTGGGCTTCGAGCTGACGGGGCGCAATTACCAGCGTCTGCTGGGCGATACGCGCTTGCACAGCACCGTGCGCAATACGATGATTTATGTGTTCTTCGGCGTATGCATTCAGTACATCATCGGCTTGGGCTTGGCGACTGTGCTCAACCAGCCCTTCCGCGGACGCAATATCGTGCGCGTCATCTTTTTGATGCCCATGATGATGACGCCGGTGGCCGCCGCTTATACCGGGCGCATGTTCTTCGACTCCAATCCGCTGCGTTCGCCTCTGGCTCATTTCTTTCGCGAGTTGAGCAAAGCGCTAGGGCTGGAAAATAATATTTCCATCCCCTGGTTCACCGACTTGGGCTGGGCGCCGGTGGCGATTTTGATCATCGATGCCTGGCAGTGGATTCCTTTCATGACGCTGATTCTGCTGGCGGGCATGCAAGCCATCCCGGAAGATATATACGAAGCGGCGCGCGTGGATGGAGCCAATGTCGCGCAGATTTTCGCGCGCATCACCCTGCCCATCCTGCTGCCGATCTCGCTGACGGTCATCCTTATCCGCGGGCTGGAGATCTTCAAAATCATCGATGTCATCGTGGTGACGACCGGCGGCGGACCGGGCAGCGCCACCGAGTCGCTGACGCTCTACATCTTCGAGCAGGCGTTGAGCAACGGCAATTATGGTTATGCCAGCGCCATCGCTTATATATTGCTGGTTCTGGTGATCATCTTCGCGACGGTGTTCCTGTGGTCGGGACGGCGACTGGGCGGGCTGAGGGCGGATTCATGACCGGAAAACGCAAATTCCGCTGGCGCAGCAGCCGGCGTCCGCTGTGGCAATCGGCGCTGCTCTATGCCATCGTGATCTTCTGGTGCTTCATCGTGCTCTTCCCTTTCTATTGGCTGGGCACGACTTCTGTGAAGCGCCCCATTGATGTCAGCCGCGGACCCAAATACATCCCCTACCGCGACTTCCAGCCTATCCCGGATCACTGGGACGAGATGTTCGGCAGCCAGCGGGAATCGACCGAGCGCCACTTCCGCAACAGCCTGGTATCGGCGATCGGCAGCACAATTTTGTCGGTCATCATCGGCGCAATGGCTGGCTATGGCTTGTCGCGCTTTCGCTATTTCTGGGGTCGTCTGGGCTGGGACAACGACAACATCGCCTTTTGGATCATATCGCAGCGTTTTCTGCCGCCGGCTATTTTTATCGTGCCCTTCCTGCTGCTCTACAATTTCTTTGGCTTGGTCGATACCTACCCGGGGCTGATCCTCGCCTATACGATGTTCAATATCCCGTTCGCGGTGTGGATCATGCGCGA
>DAOUJB010000314.1:0-7069 GCA_034423155.1 Anaerolineae bacterium
AGGAATGAGCTGATGCCATATTGCACGCCGATGATCTTGTGGTCGACGCTCCAACGCAGGTATTCGCTCAGCGCCGGGCGACTTACCGCTTCTGCATCGTGCTGCTCTGCTTGCGCCCCGATCGGGACAGCGATGGTTGCCATGGTTAGTCCTCGTCTGGTGCTTCGCTGTTGTCTGTTTCTGCGTCATCGCCCTGGCCAAAGCTGATATCGACATCGAGCCCAAAAGCGGTCTTGATAGCGGCCGGGATGGCGGTGGTCTGGTTTTCGATATCACAATCGCTCTGCTCGCCTTGCGTGCACAAGAAAGCCGTGATGGCATAAAGCTGCTCGGCGCTCATGGCGTTGGCGTCGGTCTGGTCGGGCCCAAACACCGCCATCTGCTCGGTATAACCGGGCACGACAAATGCCTGCGCATTCCAGACGGATAGCACGATGTATTCTTCTGCCGATTGCCCCGGCACGCGTTCGCCAGCGCGGTCGGCGATGCCATTCAGCGAAGGACCGGTGCGGCTGGTCCAACCCAGGCTGTCCAGGATATGACAGCTGTTGCAGATGTATTGCTGGATGACGATCTCGCCGCGCAGGACGGGGTCGGCGGGCGGGTTCAAGATGGCATGGATGGCTGGTTCATAGAATTGCTGCAAGAATTGGCTTTCGTCTTCATAGACGATGACCTCGCCGGTCATGCGTCCGTGGCCATCGCCGCATAGCTCTGCGCAGACGATCGGGTACGATGCCGGATAAATCTCGTCTTCGACGCGCACCGGCGTAAAGCGGATCTCGGTGGGGCGTCCACCGGTGGCCGGGTTGCCCGGCAGCAGGTCTTGCTTGACGCGCATGGCTGGCACCCAATACGAATGGATGACATCCTGCGTGCGCAACTCCAGCTCGATATGCTGCCCGATGTAGGTGTGCAGTTTGTCGCCGCTGTTGATGACGATCTGCGTGCCATTGGGGGCGACCCGCCCGGTCTGATAAGTATGCGTCCAGGCGTAACGCGCGCCGCTGACATTGATTTTGACTTCATCGCCATCAATCAGATTGACTGTGGCTTTGGGCTCGGTATTTTGCATCCAGACATTGAAGCTGAGCACAGCCAAGAAGACGACCACGCCGGCCGGGATGATCGTCCAGACGATCTCCAGCAGGGCGTTGCCATGATAGGTGGGTCCGTCGCTTTGGTCGCCGCTCTTGGCGCGGAAGAAGATGACCGAGATCAACAGCATGCCTTGTATGAGGAAAAAGACGATGCCGCCGATGATGACCAGCACATAGAAGAGCTCGTCGACGCTCTTGGATTCGGCGGAGGCTTGCGGCGGCAGCACCACGGGCACAAAGCTTGTGAACCAGTTGATGCCGATAACACTCACCAGCAGAAAGATGGCGGCCACCACCACCGCGGCCGGGCTGATTTGCGGCGTACGATTACGGTTGTTGTTCATCTGCGTGACTCACCTGCCATTCTGCGCCGCCAGAATCGTCAATCATCGCGGCGGCTGCGGGTCAGATTATGCCGCTTGTACTATTGTTCACAAGTGTAGACGAAAGCCGCGCCCTTTTCAAGTTCCTGTCTGTCGCGAATTGCGTTATGCTTGCCCCCAAGCGAACAGCCAAAGATGGCGAATGATGAAGGCAAACGAGCGCGCGGACAAGCTCCCTCCCTGGCTGACAGCCGTCCTCAATGTCATCCTGGTGGCTGTTGTGCTGGCGCTGGGCGTCGTGACGCTGTTTGCCACGCTGGAGTTGGCGCTGCTGGTCGGCGCGCAAGTGATCGTGCGCACCAACGACAACCCTGTGCGCGGCAGTTATGCGCTGGGCACACTGCGCAATCTGTGGCTGATCGGCGGTGGCGTCTTGACTGTGGCATTCGTCATCGGCACGCTGGATTACTTCTTCAAACGCTGGCGGCAGCCCCGCGCGCGGCGCATCTTTTTGCGCATGCTGGCGGTGGAGCTGCTCGTTATCGGCGTGACGGCGATGACCTTGGGATGAAAGGGCGGACATTGGTGGGCTTTGAATTCAGCGACCATATTTCCATTACAGAAGCGAGCGACTGGGCATCGCGGCGTTACAAGCGGTCTATTTCCCGCTCGAACATCACTTATCTCATCACATATGGCCGCGTGCGCAGCGTCGTACACAACGGCAGTATCCTGGTCGACCGCGCCGAGCTGCAGCGCTACTACGATGACGAGATGAAGCGCTTTCGTGCGTCATACGCGCAACTGGAAGCGGATGTCAATCGGCGGCTGGCTTTCACAGAATTCTCCGAAAAAGAGCGTACCAAGCATGTGCATCGGCTGCATCCTTACAAGGGCAAGTTCATTCCGCAGTTGGTCGAATACTTTTTGGATGGACACACGGACAACTACAAGCGAGAGATCTATTTCCAGCCCGGCGATATTGTGCTGGATCCATTCTGCGGCAGTGGCACGACGCTCGTGCAAGCGGCGGAATTGGGCATGCACGCAGTGGGCATTGATGTATCCGAGTTCAACTCGATGATTTGCAACGCGAAACTTCGCCGCCACGATCATCAGGAGCTGTTGGAGCGCATTCGTGAGTTGGCCGGGGCATTGATGAAACATTATGAGCGCGAGGGTTTGCAGGAGTTTGACCAGGAATTGGGCGCGGCGCTTTCGGCATTCAACGCTCGGCATTTTCCATCGCCGGCCTTTCGGCTGCGCGCGCGCGAAAAAGACTTCAACCCCGGCAAGTACGGCGCGGAGAAAGCTGACATCTTCGCCGAGACATTTTTTGCTTTGGCAGACAAATACGAGGTGTGTCTGAAAAGCGGCGGCGATACATTCCTCGACAAGTGGTACATACCATCGGTTCGCGCTGAGCTTGAACTGCTGTCGGCACAAATCAGGCAAATCACCGACAACGACATTCGTGAATCGTTGTGGGTAATTCTGTCGCGCACGATTCGCTCGGCGCGGGCAACGACGCATCTCGACCTAGCGACGCTGAAAAAGCCGATGCGCTCAACCTATTATTGCCGCAAGCACCTCAAGATTTGCAAACCTCTGTTTACTCTGACGGACTGGTGGCAACGTTACACGGATGACGCTGTGAGGCGCTTCGTCGAGTTTGATCATTTGCGAACGGACACATGCCAACTTGCACTAACGGGCGACTCGCGCAATGTCCAGTTGGATAAGCTGCTGGCGCTGCGACAGCCCGAACTGGCGGAACTCGCGCGACAGCGGAAAATTAGCGGCATTTTCACCAGCCCGCCCTATGTTGGCATGATTGATTATCACGAACAGCATGCCTATGCCTATGAACTGCTGGACATAGCGCGGCGCGACGATGCCGAAATCGGGCCGCTGTACAAGGGCAAGGGCAAAGCGGCGCGAGAATCGTATGTTGAGGGCGTGTCGGATGTCCTGCGCAACTGCCGCCGTTATTTAAAAGACGACTTTCATGTCTTCCTGGTGGCGAATGACAAGCACAACCTTTATCCTGAAATCGCTGCGCGGGCGGGTATGCGAATTGTGAGTCAGTTCAAGCGCCCGGTGCTGCGCCGGTCGGAGGTGGACAGGTCGCCATACTCCGAGTCCATTTTTCATTTGCGCCGCCAGTGAGGCTGCTGTGGCGACTTTGTCGGAACTCACAAAGACGAGAATTACCGCCCATCTTGAGGTCTTCGTCGAAAACCTTGTAAACGACTACCGAAACCGCAAAGTCGCAACAATGACCAGCGTGCCGGATACTTGTCGCTCTCTGATGCAAAAGGCGGTTTGAAGCCGTTTCACGCGGCCATTGTTCCCAGTGAAGTCTTGCGCATAAGCGCATTTGAGCGGGGACTGGTTACTCGGCTGGGAGCGAGTCTGGAACAATGCGCATTGCTAATCGCCCGCGACAAGCACTTCGAGGCGCAGCGCGGCTATGAAGTCGAGGGCGGGGTTTCAACCGGGGCTCTTGCGGAAATCGACCGGCAACTGGAAATGTACGAACGAACAACATCGGATCCTGCGCGACGCCCTTTGCTGGACAACATGATCGCTTCAGTGCTAAAGGCCAATCAAAGCGGCGAGATGGCTTTGCGCCGCAAGAAGGCCGACATCTTCTTCCGAGCGAATGACGGCAGCGAATTCTACTTTGAAATGAAGTCGCCCAAGCCCAACAAAGACCAGTGCGCGCGCATCACGCAAGGAATCCTGCTCATCCATGCTCTGCGCGGGTTGGCGCGTCCAAAGGTCAACTGCTACCTGGCTATGCCGTATAATCCCTTTGGCAATCGGCGCGAAGACTACACCTGGTCATATCCTAGGAATTACATGCCCTATGACGATGCTGTGCTCATTGGCGAAGAGTTCTGGACGATGGTTGGAGGTCAAGGCGCATACGAGGAACTGCTGGAGATTTACCGCTATGTTGGGCGGGTCAAGGGCAAGTTTATCGCAGAAGCGCTGGCATTCGGCTCGTAAAGAATCTCACAGCCCCGAAAAATAATAATATTCGAGGATATCCCGCGTCAGCGGCGCTGCGACTGCCGAACCTTCTCCGCCATTTTCTACCAGCGTGACGATAGCGATCTGTGGCTCGTTGGCTGGCGCGTAGGCGATAAACCAGCTGTGAGGCCGTTTGGAGTCGCCCGGCACCTGCGCTGTGCCCGTCTTGCCACACACGCCCACATCCAGCAGCGATGAATATCGGAAATAGCCCGATGCCGTGCCCGAATAGCCGCTGACGACATCGCACATGCCTTCTTGGATAATCGCCAGCTTGTCCGCATCCAAAGCCAGGTCGTGCATCATATCGCGCTGGGCAACGGGCTCGCGGTCGTCCAGGATGCCCTGCTCGCGCACCAGTTGCGGACGCAGCAGATAGCCGCCGTTCGCCACCGCCGCGTACATCCGCAGCATTTGCAGGGGCGTAACCTGCACCTCGCCTTGCCCGATGGACAGGTTCACCGCGTGCGCATACGACCAGGGCACGCCGGTCAGCCGCGGGATGGTCTCGGGCGCAGGGATGTAGCCGGCGGCCTCGGCAATCGCGCCTATGCCGGTCGGCTGCCCCAAGCCCAGCTCTTGCGCATAAGCAGGCAGCAACTGCGGGTCTTGCGCATTCAGTCGAAAGCCGACTTCATAAAAGAAGGGGTTGCAACTGTTGGTGATGCCTGTCTGCACCGACATCACGCCATGCCCCGCGCGCAGCCAGTCATAACGCACATCGAGGCCGTATGACCAGCTGCCGATGCAGGTATAGCGCGTGTCTTGCGTATAAACGCCGCTTTCCAGCGCTGCGACCGAGCTCATCACTTTCATGACCGAACCGGTTACATAAGTGCCCTGCGCGCCCCGATTCAGCAGCGGATTGCGTTCATCGGCGATCAGCTCTTCCAAAGCCGTATGCGCCGCCTCGCGTCCCATCGTCGGGAAGGGATTGAGGATATTGCTGTCATAGCTGGGATAGCTGACCAGCGCCAGGATGTCGCCATTGTTGACATCCATGACAATGACGGCCGCGCCATTGGAGTCGTCCGCAAAGGCACCATTGGCGAAGGCCTCTTGCAATTTTCCGCTGATTGCCCGCTGCAGATCGGCATCGACCGTCAGCCATAAGCTTTTTGGGACTTGCGAACGCGCCTCGCTCAGCACGCGCAGACGCCGTCCATCCGCCGCCACCAGCGACAGCCTTCCGCCGGGCGCGCCAGCCAGTGTGCTGTTCATGCTGGCTTCGATGCCGGCTTTGCCGATGATGGTCTCGGCATGCAATCCGGCTTCCAGCAAGCTCGGCAGCTCTTCGGCATCTGCATAACCAACATGCCCGATGATGTGCGGCATCAGCGCGCCATGCAGATAGCGCCGCGTTGGCTGCTGGACGAAGTCGGCTGCGCAGGCCGTCTCGATGCGGTCGTGCTGGCGAATATAGGTGTCAGGTTCGATCACGCCGGCGTCTACGACCCAGTCGGGCTTGGATTGCAAATTGAACAAATCATCCATTTCGGCAGGCGTCTCGCCCGTGGCTTCTGCCAGCGCACGAAAACAGGCTTCGCGGTCGGGGATGCGCCGGTTGTCGACCTGGATGCGCACGACGCGCCCGTTTTGGTCGGCCAGCGCCGTGCCATAACGATCGTAGATATTGGCGCGCCCGGGCAGCTGCGCCTCGAATACCAGCCGCGCGCCTTCGCCCAGCTCGCGGAAGATATCGGCGCGCGACCAGGCGATGCGCCATTCGCCGACCTGCGAATCTACCACCAGATGCAGCATGCGCTGGCTGTCTGAAAAAGTGCCCAGATTCCGCGTATGGAATGTGACCTCGTACTGCAGAGACAAGAAGCGGCCTTCGCCCGTCAGCGTCTGCAGCTTGTAATCCAATCCGACAAAGCTCATGGCCGCATGCGCCTGCTCATACAGCGCGCGAAACTCTCCCAGTGGAGTCAGCTCGCGATTGCGGAAGGTCAGCAGACGGTGCATGGCATCCAGATCGCCGACTTGCCAGGCATTCAGAAAACGCCGGGCAGTTTCAGCGGCGGCGGCCAAGTCGGTTGCAACGGGCACAGAAGTTGGCGTTGGCGGAGTTGGCTCGTTTGCGGCGCATGCGCACAGCAGCGAGGCACAACAAAGCAACAAGACGATCAGCAGGCGCACGAAACCCCCTCGGTCAGTAGCGAGCATTATAGGGTCATGCGCAGAATCGGACGCGGCAGAAACGGCTTATTGCGCTGGCTGGCTGGAGTCGATCAACTCGATTGCTGTCACCAGTAGATTATCGCCATTGCCTTCGATATTGGGCAGGCGCGCGCCAGTCTGCGGGTCATACAATCCCGAAACCAGCGTGTAGGCGCCGGGCGGCAGGTCGTTTGGCAAGCGCAAGATGAAGTTGCGACCCAGCATGATTTCGTCCGGGTCATCCCAGCTGGTGGTGTCGCGGCGGCTATCAAAGAGCGGGATGCCATCGACTTGCGCGGCGATCTCGCCTTGGTCATTCAGCAGGTGATTGAAGACATGCAAGCTGCTGGCTGGCGCGGATTCTGCCTGCCAATAGTGGCGCAGGATGATGTCAGCGCCGGCTTGGGCAGTCGTCGCGCTGATGTCGTAGCCCAGCAATTTCAC
>DAOUJB010000315.1:0-3387 GCA_034423155.1 Anaerolineae bacterium
CTTATGTGAGAGTTTGGCTCTTACTCTAAATTAGCACCTTCTTTCATTTCCGCTTGCATTTTGCGACCCAGTAGCGGACAAGCCTTGTAGGGGCGATACTTGTATCGCCCACATTACCGCCGGTGTCCATGTGGGCGACTCAAGAGTCGTCCCTACAACGATTCTTCATATTGTTGCATTTATTCGTTGGTCCTGGTTCTGTGTTCACTGGCTGGAAAAAATGCGCAGCACTTTGTTGATTTCTCTTCTATAGTCAAACGCGAATGAGGGAAGCATGACAACCGACAACTTGCTCAAATGGCGCGGCGAATTCCCGATCCTGGAGCGCTGCAATTATCTCATCAGCAATTCACTGGGCGCCATGCCGCACGGCGTCTACGACAGCTTGCAGCATTATGCCGATACCTGGGCGGGGCAAGGCGTTTCGGCTTGGGGCAGCGGCTGGTTCGAGCTGCCACAGACCGTCGGCGACAAGATCGCCCCCCTGATGGGCGCGGCGCCCGGCACCGTGCTGATGCACCAAAATGCCAGCATAGCCAATAGCATCTTGCTGGGCGCGCTGGACTATAGCGACACGAAACGCGACAAAATTGTCATCACCAACCTCGACTTTCCTAGCGATATCTATGCCCTGCGCAGTTGGCTGCCACCGCATATCGAAGTGCAGATGATCGAATCGCGCGATGGCATCAGCATCGACATCGACGAGCTGCTGGCTGCGATCGACGAGCGCACGCGGTTGGTCAGCATTTCGCATGTGTGTTTTCGCAGCGCCTTCATCATGCCGGCGCGGGAAATCACGGCAAAAGCGCATGAAGTCGGCGCGCAAACCCTGTTCAATGGCTATCACAGCGTGGGCGTCATCCCTGTCGATGTCGGCGCGTGGGATGTCGATTATTACATCGGCGGCACGCTGAAGTGGCTCTGCGGCGGGCCAGGCGGCGTGTTCATGTATGTGCGCCCCGACCTGCTGCCCAGCTTGCAGCCCAAGGTGACCGGCTGGTTCGCCAGTCGCGCGCCATTCGACTTTGATGTGGGCGGTCTGGACCTGCGCGAAGACAGCTATCGGCTGATGAACGGCACGCCGGGCATAGCCTCGCTGCATGCCGTGCAGCCTGGCGTCGAGATCGTGGCACAGATCGGCGTTGAACCCATCCGCGAGAAATCCATGCGCCAAACCGCGCTGATCATCGAATTGGCGGATGCGCTGGGATACGAGGTCGTCTCGCCGCGGTTGCCCGAACAGCGCGCTGGCACCGTCACAGTCAACCCGCCCCAGGCCTATGAAGTCTCCTGCGAGCTGCTGGCGCGCGATATCAAGATCGACTTCCGTCCCAAAGCCGGCATCCGCATCGCGCCACATTTTTACAACAGCGATGATGAAATCCGCGCGGCGCTGGCGGCGATTGAGCAGATCCTGGACGATGGCAGCTGGCGGCGGCATGTGAATTGACCGCAGGAGACCACTGCGCAAGTGAACACCCAGTGCGTTCAGAAACCTTCTTCCCTAAGCAGACGCCGAATGGAGGTTTCCTGCAATTCTGGACAGTCGTTGCGCGCGCAGATGCCCAATAGGACGACGTTACTCTCGTCTTCCACCAGGTAGGCAACCCGAAATCCGCCGCTTTTCCCACGCCTGGCGGATGGATTCGGCAACCTCTCACGAAAGACTGTAGCGCCAACTCGGCGATACAATTTGCCTGGTCGCTCGCCCCTCGCAAGACGATGCGTAATGTCTTCTACCACATCAAGGACAGCCGGGTATCGTCTTGCAAGCCGCTTGAGGCGCGACTTAAACGCGGTGGTTTGCCTTATCGTCGTCGGATTGAATGCCAAGTTCTTTACGGATCTCCGCGATGCTTTCGAAAGAGTCGTGCAGCTTGCCTTCTCGCATTTCTCGCAAGCTGGCGCGGATATCTTCCAGATACTGCGCTTCCCCATCCAGCGCGCATTCCTGCACAGGCGCAGCGCGGCGCGTCTTGGGTCGGCTGGCGACAGCTGTGTTCAAATCCGTTCTCGACCCCATGTCATCTCCAAGCATGGTTTCTATGTGTAGTGTAACAGATGGCCATGCATTTACCAAATTACCCTGTACACGGCGGAATGTCGAATGCAGCAGTCGCGCAACATCGTGTGGCAATGCAGGCGCGATCTATTGAGTCGCCTCTTTCGGACGAAAGGCTTTTATGCGGGATTCGTCCGTTGTCAGGTACGCGCCGCCCACCAGGTCGATGCAATAGGGGATGGCGGGCATGACCGCATCCAGGCAGTCGCGGATGGCGGCGGGCTTGCCGGGCAGGTTGACGATCAGCGCGCGCCCACGGATGCCAGCGGTCTGCCGCGACAAAATCGCTGTCGGCACGAATTGCAGCGACACCTGGCGCATCAGCTCGCCAAAGCCGGGCAGCATCTTTTCGCAGACAGCTTCGGTGGCTTCGGGCGTGATATCGCGCGGGGCGGGTCCGGTGCCGCCAGTCGTAACCACCAGGCTGCAGCCCTCGTCATCCACCAACTGCAGCAATGCCTGCGTGATCTGCTCCAGCTCGTCCGGCACGACCAGGGCGACCGGCTGCCAGGGATTGGTCAGCACTTCGTACATGTAGGCGCGGATGGCGGGGCCGCCGCGGTCTTCATAAATGCCGCGATAGGCGCGGTCGGACACCGTCAATATGCCGATTTTGGCTCGCATCGCCCGTCCTTTCATCTGGCTATCGCGCCCGATTTTAGCTAGACTCGCCGCCTAATTACAGGTCTATGCGAGGATGGTCATGAGCGAACACGGCGATTTGCGGGCTTTGGTCGAAGGCGATGACGGCATCAGCGTGCTGCGCGGTGGCGGGGCAAAGCGCGACTGGAACGGCATCCACTACAAGACGGGCTTGTCCAGCAAGAATGTCAATGCGCGGGAATTGTCCATCAATGTGGCGACGATTCCGCCCGGCGGCGTTGCCTATGCGCACATCCATGTCGATTTCGAAGTGATGCTCTATATCCTGGAAGGCGAAGTGCGGCATGAATATGGCGAAGGCTGCAAACAAGTGGTGGACAACAGCGCCGGCGATTTCATCTTCATCGAGCCAGGTATCCCGCATGAAGTCTTCAACCTGAGCGATACGCAGCCGGTGGTGGCCTTCGTGGCGCGCTCGACCGCGGACGAATGGGACAAGATCATTCCCTATGAGCGGGGGGATTGACCCCACTCGGTCCCCCGCCGAGTCAGGGGGAAGTTTGTAACGCAACTGTATTTTACTACGAATTCCGAAAGAATTGCATACTGTAAGGCTTGTCCGCTACTGGGTCGCAAAATGCAAGCGGAAATGAAAGAAGGTGCTAATTTAGAGTAAGAGCCAAACTCTCACATAAGGAGCTTACTCATGGATTTAGACA
>DAOUJB010000316.1:0-2479 GCA_034423155.1 Anaerolineae bacterium
CGCCCCCAGATGAATTCGCCGGGTTGGCTGGGCAGGGTCGTGCCGCCCAGGCGCCCTTTGCAGACCGGCGCGAATTCGTGCGGGCACAGATTCAGCACGGCGACAATCTGCGCGCCCGTATTAAACACGCCGATCGACTTGCCCGCCGCCTCGATGAGCAGCCGGCCGCCCACCGGCAGTTCGCTTTTTTTCGCCACATAGACTTGCGCTTTAGCTGCCATTTGCGCGCGCCTCCAATCCAAAAACTTCCAGCGCATTGCGGTACATCACGGCATCGCGCAGCTCGGGCGCGATCTGGCGCATGGCGAAGTCGGGCGTATCGCCGTCCCAATGCGGATAATCGCTGGAAAACATCAGCATGCGCTCGGCGGCGAACATGTCCAGAGTCTGGTGAAAGTGGCGCTTGTCTTCGGGCTCTTCGATCGGTTGCGTGGTCAGCCAGATATGCTCCTGGATGATCTCGCTGGGCTTGCGCGTGAGCCAGGGCGTCGTCGAGCGCAGCGCCTTCCAGTTCTTGTCCAGCCGCCACATCAGCGCGGGCAGCCAGGCCACGCCGCCCTCGACAAAGACAAAACGCAGCGTGGGAAATGTCTCAAAGACGCCTTCGACCACCAGGCTGACCAAAGTTGTCATGTACGAAGTCGCCAGCAGGGTGTGCCATTCCAGGTAATTGGCGACCAAGCCCGCGGTGCCGCCACTGCCGGCGATGCCCACGCCTTCCAAGCCCGGATGGATGGCCAGGGGCAGGTCGTGCTCGGCGGCGGCCGCATAGATGGGATGGAAGTAGCTGTGCCCCAGCGGGAATGGCGAGCCGCTGGCCATCAGCACCTGGACGACGCGCGGATGCTCGCCCAGGCGGTGGATCTCTTGCACAGCCAGCTCGATATTGCTGAAGGCGATGGTGATGGAAGCCAGATAGCGCGGGTCGGCGGGCAGCCAATCGTGCACGAAGTGGTCGTTGACGGCGGACAAGGCGGCGGCGGAATAATGGGCATCGGGCGAAACGCAATGCTCCATGGCTTCGGCGGGATTCATAATGGCGTAGTCGATGTCGTATGCATCCAAGAAATAGCGCGCCATGGTATCGGGCGCTTTTTCGATGCGCCGGCCATCTTCGGTCAGGGCATCGCCGCGCATAACGCCGTTGGGATTGAAATAATTGGGATGCCCAGCGCCATGATCGCCGCGCAGATAACGCGATCGCCAAGGCTCTGCCAGGTAATTCGCCACTTGCTCATGCACTGGAACGGGATGAATATCGGTGTCGATGATCATATTTGCGCTCGCCGCTTCGCCTGTTGCCCTTGCACGGACTATAACACATTGCGGGTTCGCGCGTTTCTGCGGGCAATCGCAGCAGAACATAATCTCGCTATGCAGCGTTGGAGTAAACAAAACTCAACACAGAGATCAAAAGAGAGCACAGAGAACACAGAGAAAAGCGTTCAGTTTAACTTTGAGTGACTGACTGGTCATCCTCATTACAAGTAAAGATGCCGAATTATTCTGTCTTACCAAACCAAACTCTGTGCCCTCAGTAACTCCAACAAAGTAATGCAACAACTAACTGGAACGTCGTAGGGGCGACTCTTGAGTCGCCCACATGTATAACGGCGACATAGTGGGCGAGACAAGTCTCGCCCCTACAGTTTTTTGAATTAGAGTAGCATCGCCCCTTTTCGCATGATTAACTTGGTCTTAATTCTGTGCCTCTGTGGCAAATAAACAATTTAATGCGATTGGCCTGCCCGTCTCGGGCTGATGGCGGTTGGAGGGCTTGAGATATGGTAGACTAGACGGCGATGAACTTCTTCCGCTATCTCGTGCGCCGCTTGTTGCTGATCATCCCGCTGCTGCTGGGCATCACGATCGTCGCCTTCGTCATCGCCAACGCTGTGCCCGCCGATCCCATCAATGCCAACCTGCCGCAAAATGCGCTGGGCAACCAGGAATTGGTCGATGCCTTCCGCAAAAAGTGGGGCTTGGACAAACCCCTGCACGAACAATACCTGACCTATCTGGGCAATCTGCTGCAAGGCGATATGGGCACTTCGATCAAGACGCGCAAGCCCATCCGCGACGATATCGCCCGTTTCTTGCCGGCCACGATCGAGCTGGCTTCGCTGTCGGCGCTGTTGGGCGCTGGGCTGGGCGTTGGCTTGGGACTGGTGTCGGCGGTGTGGAAAGACACCTTGGCTGATTACGCCGCGCGCGTCATCGCTTTGATCGGCGTCAGTTTTCCCGTGTTTCTGCTGGGATTGGTGTTGTTGACGATCTTTTATAAGGAATTGGATATCGCCGCGGGACCAGGCCGGCTGGACTTCATCATGCGCCCGCCGCCCACGGTCACGGGCATGTTCACCATCGATGCCCTGCTGGCCGGCGACTGGAAAGTCTTCAGGAATGCGCTGGCGCACCTCGTCTTGCCGTCAACGACCTTGGCGCTCTACATCAGCGGCATCATTTCGCGCATCACCCG
>DAOUJB010000317.1:0-22509 GCA_034423155.1 Anaerolineae bacterium
CTGGTCGCGCCGGGTTTTGATGCGCCGACCATGCAAAATACCATCGACATGATGCGCATCTTGCTGCTGAGCACGATCATTTTTTCCGTCAGCGGCATCTTCAGCGGCATCCTAAATTCGCATCAGCATTTTCTGCTGCCGGCTTTGGCACCAATCATGTTCGATCTGGGCATTCTCTTCGGCGTGATATTCTTGCTGCCGGGCTTCGGCGTGCTTGGCATTGCCTGGGGCGCGGTCATCGGCGCGGCATTGCATTTTGGCATCCAGGTGCCGGGATTGGCGCGCTACAAAATGCGCTGGCGGCTCGAGCTGAGCTTGGGCAATCGACAATTGTGGCGTGTTATCTGGTTGATGCTGCCGCGCATAGGTGGGCTGGGCGTGTTTAGCCTGAACTTTCTGGTGATGAACAATATCGCCTCGCGCTTGGGCAGCGGCTCCGTCAGCGCGCTGGATTGGGGCTGGCGCCTGATGCAGATCCCGCAGACGCTGATCGGCACCGCCATGGGCATCGTCATCTTTCCGACCTTGGCCGCGCTGAGCGAGATGGACGACCTGGCGGGCAAGCGCTCGGCCATGTCCGGGGCGCTGCGCTTCATCCTGGTAGGCAGCATCCCGTCGGCTGTCGCTTTGATTGTGTTGGGCAGACCGCTGATCAGCCTGCTGGAACGCGGCGCGTTCGACTCGTCGGCTTCGGCGCTGGTCTACAGCACTTTGAGCATGTTCACGCTGGGCTTGATCGTGCATGCGGCGCTGGAGGTGATCGCGCGCAGCTTTTATGCCGACAAAGATACGCTGACACCGCTCTTCGCTGCTTTGGGTGGCGCATTGATTAACTTTGGGGGCGCCCTGGTCTTTAGTGAAGTGGATCTTGTCGATGCAGCCCGCTTTGGCAATGCGGTGGCGCGCTCGCTGCCCTGGTTGGGCTTGCATCCCGAGATCGGCAATGTGAGCGGGCTGGCGCTGGCAAATTCGCTGGGCGTCATGTTTGAGGTGCTGTCGCTGCTGGTTATACTGCGCCGACGCTGGCAGGGCGCGCACGAAAATGAATTGGCGCGCACGCTGATGAAAACGCTGGTGGCTTCGTTGGTTATGGCAGCTGTCATCATATCCGCAGATGCGCTCTGGATGGCTGCCCTGCCCGCACGCGGCTTGACCATGACCCTGGCGCGGCTGGCTTGCCAAGGCTTGCTGGGGCTGGCGGCTTTCGCGCTGGCGGCTTTCGCGCTGAAGATGCAGGAAATATCGGAGCTGCGCGCCATGCTGCGGCGCTCGTCATAAGAAAGGAAGCGCATGTCAATCGCTATCAAATCGCTGACGCTGGGCGCATTCGCCACCAACGCCTACCTGGTGGCGGATACCGCGACAAAGAACGCCCTGCTTATCGATCCAGTCGACAACCCCGATCTCATTTTGGCTGCCGCAGCTGACGAAGGCTGGCGCATAGAGATGATGGTCGCCACGCACGCCCACCTCGACCATGTGCTGGCGGCCGCCGCGCTCAAAGAACAACTGCGAATCCCGTTCTGCGCACACAAAGACACCCCGCCCCTGCTGCGCGAAGTGCCCCTGCAAGGGATATATTTTGGCCTGGGCGATCTGCCCGCCCCGCCAGAACCCGACGAGCTGTTGGAAGACGAAGCAACGATCGCATTGGACAGCATCGTCTTGAAGTGCCTGTATACGCCCGGACACGCGCCTGGGCACATCAGCTTGCTCATGGAAAAAGAAGGGGTGCTTTTCAGCGGCGATACGCTCTTTGCTGGCAGCATAGGCCGCACCGACTTGCCCGGCGGCGATCACGCCCTGTTGATGCGCTCGATCCTGGACAGGCTGATGCCGCTGGACGATGTCGTGCGCGTGCTGCCCGGGCACATGGGGGAAACGACCATCGGGCGCGAGCGCAAGACCAACCCCTTCCTGCTCGCCCACCACTAGCCACAGATGCGCATTTTGACGCTGTTTCTGGATGGCATTGGTTTGGGCGCGGACGATCCGCTGCACAACCCTTTCGCTGTTGCCAAGACGCCAAACATGCACGGCTTGAGCAACGGACGGCGCTGGTTGGCGCGCACGGGACCCCAGCACAGCGAACGCGCCATCTTCATCCCTACCGATGCGCGGCTGGGCGTGGCTGGCCGACCCCAAAGCGGCACCGGGCAAGCGGCGCTGCTGACAGGTGTGAATGTGCCGAATATGCTGGGACGACATTATGGACCCAAGCCAGATGCCAGAACTCGCTCTATCATCAGCGAGCACAGCCTATTCCTGCGTCTGCGGGAAAGCGGCCGAACGGCGAGGCTCTTGACCGCCTATCCCTCTCGACTGCAGAGAGACTGGCAGCGTGGCAAGACTCTGCGCTCCAGCATTCAACTGGCGGATTTCGTGGCGAATGGCGCACACTTTGGCATCGACGACATCCGGCAGCGGCGCGCAATGACGGCGGAATGGACGACCGAGGGCTGGCGGCGGCATCTGCAAGTGGGCGACTTGCCCGATTACAGCCCCGAAGACGCCGGGCGATTGCTGGCGAAGCTATCGGGCCGCTATGACTTCGCATTCCACTCCCACTGGATGACAGACCGCATCGGGCATCGCGGGACTCTGAATCAGGGCGTGGATCTGCTGGAGCGCTTTGATGCTGTGCTGGGCGGCTTGCTCGAGGAATGGGATGACGAGGCCGGCATGATCGTCATCACCAGCGATCATGGCAATATGGAAGACTTGAGCACCCGCCGGCACACGCTCAACGCCGTGCCAACAGTCGTAGTCGGTTCGCGCGCAGCCGACTTCGCTCATGGCTACCAAGCTCTGACCGACTTCGCGCCCGCCTGCCACAGGATGCTGCATGGCTGCTGAATCAGTAACGACAGATCGTCAATTTGACAGCGGCGTCATCCGCTCCATCCTCGCCATCGTTTTCGCGCGGCTGGTCATCAATGTCAGCAAACGCTTCGCCTATCCTTTCGTGTCGGCGATTGGCGCGGCTTTTGATGTAACCGCCGTCAGTGTGCAGAATGTCATCGCCTTGACCAACGGCGCAGGCTTGTTCAGTCCTCTGCTGGGCACGATATCCGAGCATTTCGGGCGCAAGGCAGTCATGGTCGGCGCGCTGCTGATGATGACTGTCATGAGTCTGCTGGGCGCGCTGTTTGCGGAATGGGGCGTGTTTGTGCTGGTGATGTTTGCGCTGGGCGTGGGCAAGATCATCTATGACCCGACCTTCCAAGCTTATCTAGGCGATGTCATTCCCTTCAGCCGGCGCGCCCGCGTGATGGGATTCGCCGAGCTGAGCTGGGCGCTTTCGCTGGTCATCGCCGCGCCTGTCACCGGCTACCTGCTGGAAGCCAGCAGCCTGCAAGCCGTATTTCTGTTCGTCGCCGCGCTTTTGGGCTTGGGTACGCTGGCTGTGTGGCTGTTCGTCGAAGCCGATCATGATCCGCAACACCGCCACGATCGCATCCGTGTCATCAATCCGCTGACCGCCATGCGCCGCGTCAGCCGCCACCCACCCGCCCTGTTCGCGCTGCTATATTCGCTGTGCCTGACCACCGCGCACGAGGCTTTCTTCATCAATTACGGCTTGTGGATGGAAGACTCGTTCGACCTGGTGCTGACCGCGCTGGGCACGCTGACCATCCTGATCGCTATCGCTGAAGTCCTGGGCGAATTCATCGTCATGACGCTGGCCGACCGTCTGGGCACAAAGCGCACCGCCACGACGGGTATGCTGATCGCCGCGGTCTGCTTCTTCGTTATCCCCGGCTTGTCGTCCAGCTTGCCCCTGGCCATGTTGGGGATATTTGTCCTGTTCGTCAGCATCGAGGCGGCGATCGTGTCGGCTCTGCCTTTGTTCACCGAAGTCATGCCCGATGCGCGCGCGGTCATGATGTCAGCCAACCAGGGCGCGCATTCGCTGGGCAGGGTTGTGGGCGCAGCGCTGGGCGCAACCATCTACGCAGTCAGCGGCGGCAACTTCGCCATCATCGGCACATTGGCCGGTCTGTTAGGATTCATGGCGGCGCTTTCGATGCTGCGCGGCGTGCGCATAGGCAAAGCCCTGCCTTGACAGCTATCGAGCCAGCCTGTAGACTACCCTGTCGCAATTCGATGAGCGAGTCGCATGTTCGATTCTCTGACCCAAAGATTGGATACCGCCTTCGAAGGTTTGCGCAAGGGCGGGACAGTCAAAGAAGCCGATGTCAAAGCCGTCATGCGCGAGGTGCGTATGGCGCTGCTCGAGGCGGATGTCGCGCTTTCCATCGTCAAAGATTTCATCAAGCAAGTCCGCCAACGCGCCTTGGGCGAAGAAGTGCACAAAGCGCTGAAGCCCAGCGAGCAGGTCGTCAAGATCATCCACGAAGAAATGGTGGAGATGCTCGGCGAGGCCGGTCGGCTCAGTTTCAGCGGCAGTGCGGCGCCGCATGTCATCATGATGGTCGGTCTGCAAGGCGCCGGCAAGACAACCAACACAGCCAAACTCGCCCTGCATTTGCGCTCCAGCGGACGCAAGCCCATGATGCTGGCTGCCGATACCTATCGCCCCGCCGCGGTCGACCAACTGGTTACGCTGGCCAAGCAGATCGGCATGCCCTATTACGAAGAAGGCACCAGCGATACGCCGCCCAATATCGTACGGCGTGGGTTGAAAAAGGCGCGCGAACAAGCCGCCGATGTGGTCTTGATAGACACGGCCGGACGCCTGCAAATCGATGACACCAAGATGGAAGAATTGGAGGAGATCAAACGCATCTCCTCGCCAGCGGAGATCTTGCTCGTCGCCGATGCCATGACCGGGCAAGAAGCGGTCAATATCGCGCGCGGCTTCAACGAAAGCCTAGGCATCACCGGCTTGATCCTCACGCGTGTCGATGGCGATGCTCGCGGCGGCGCTGCCTTGTCCATGCGCGCGGTTACCGGCGTGCCTATCAAATACATGGGCACGGGCGAAAAAGTCAGCGCCGACACGCTGGAGCTATTCCATCCCGACCGCATCGCTCAGCGCATCCTCGGCATGGGCGATATCATGTCGCTGATCGAAAAGACCGAGACGCTCTACGAAGAAGAAGAAGCGCTGCGCCTGCAAAGCAAAATAATGAAAAATGAATTCACTTTGCAAGACTTCCTCGAACAATTGCAGAAGATCCGCCGCATGGGACCGCTGGGCAAGGTCATGGGCATGATTCCCGGCATGTCCAAGCTGCAGACGCAAGCCGAAATCAACAGCGATGATATGGAAAAGCGCGTCCGCAAGGTCGAGGCGATCATCAATTCCATGACGCCACACGAGCGCCGTCATCCGCGCATATTAAAAGCCAGCCGCAAAAAACGAATCGCCGCCGGCAGTGGCGTGGAAGTCAGCGAAGTCAACGATCTGCTCAAGCAATTCCGACAAATGAGCCGTCTCATGAATCAAATCAGCCGCGGGAAGATGCCCAAAATCCCCGGCTTAAGCGCCTAAACTAGCAGGAGAAAACACATGGTTCGCATCCGTCTACGCCGCCAGGGTCTCAAGCGCCAGCCCAGCTACCGCATTGTCGTCATCGACCAGCGCAAGGCTCGCAACGGCAGCTACCTGGAAAATATCGGGCATTACAACCCGCGCACGCAGCCCGCCACCGAAATCATCGAAGAGGATCGCGCTTTGTACTGGCTCTCGGTCGGCGCGCAGCCCAGCGATGCCGTCCGCCGTCTGATGTTGCACACCGGCACCTGGGCGCGCTTCGAGCGGTTGCGGGCTGGCGAAAGCATGGAAGACTTGGTGCGCGAAGCCGAAGAAACCCGCCAGCCGCTGCCCAGCCCCAAGACCCGGTATCCAGCACCCGGCGACGGCGAAAGCAAGATCAAAGCGCGCGAGGCTGCTCGCCTAGCTGCCGAAGCCGATAGCTAGGACGAAAGGCCGCGTGGCATGGAAGAGCAACTGGTTCAATACATCGCCGAAAACTTGGTCAGGCACCCCGACCAGGTGCGCGTAAGCCGCAAAGACACCAGCCGCAATGTCGTGCTGGAGTTGTCGGTTGCCTCTGGCGATATGGGACGTGTCATCGGGCGCAACGGCCGCGTGGCCAATTCCATCCGCGCGCTGCTGCGTGCCATGCCCGAGCAAAACGAACGCGGACGCGATCGGCGGCGACGCGTCATCCTGGAAATTGAATAGACAATCGTGACAAACACGCCAGAGCCGCGACAACTGGTCATCGGCGAGATTTTGCGTCCACACGGCGTGCGTGGCGAATTGCGCATGCGCGTGCTCAGCCACGATCCCGAAGCGCTCAAGCAACTGACCCACATTTACCTGGCTGACAGCGATACCAGCCCAGAGCGAGAGCGCGTCGATGTGCTGCGTATTCGCTTCAACAAAGCCTATGCCCTGCTCTCGCTGGACGGCTGCAATCGCCGCGAACAAGCCGAGAACCTGCGCGGCAAGCTCGTATATTGCGATACGGAACAATTGCCGCCGCTGCACGAAGGCGAATACTTCCTGTTTCAGCTGATCGGCCTGCGGGTTGTCGCCGATGGCCGCGAGGTCGGGCGCATCCGCGATGTGCTGGAAACCGGCGCCAACGATGTCTACATAGTCGAAAGCGCAGAATTTGGCGAGCTGCTCATTCCCGCGCATGACGAGACCATCGACCGCATCGACTTTGAAAACGGCGTCATCAGCATGACCTTGCCCGAGGGGCTGCTTGCCCATCGCTAAACCAGCGCCCGCCTTGACAGCGATTTGCCCTCGCTGATATGCTTTTTGACGACTTCACCGCAAAGATGAAACTGCATGCGCGATAATCCGCAGCACCGCTATTGGCTGGGCTTGCACCTGCTGCCCCACTTCGGCATTGTCAAATTGTCGAGGCTGTTGGCGCACTTTGAGTCGCCAGAAGCGCTCTGGTTGGAGACGGACTCCGCCATGATGCGCCTGCCCCTGCCCAAGCAAATGTTGAGCAGCTATTGTGCCGCGCGCCAGCAGATCGACCTGCAGCGCGAGTCGGACAAGGTCGCCGCCGCTGGAGCGAGCTTGCTGACCCAAGACGATGCGGCTTATCCTGCCCTGCTGCGCGAGTTGGACGATCGCCCGCTGCTGCTGTATGTGCGCGGACAGCTCGCGGCAGATGACGACAAGTGCCTGGGCGTTGTCGGCACGCGCAAAGCCAGCAAACGAGGCTGGGATGCGGCGAACGAGCTGGCGCAGGAGCTGGCCGAGCATGGCATCACGATTGTTTCTGGCTTGGCGCATGGCATCGACGCGGCCGCGCATCGTGGCGCATTGGCCGTGGGCGGACGCACTATCGCCGTCATGGGCGCAGGCATCGACATCATCTATCCGCGCGAAAATGCCGATATCGCCGAAGAGATCATCGAACATGGCGCGATAATCAGCGAGCTGCCGGTGGGCTCGCCACCCTTGCGCACGAACTTCACGCAGCGCAACCGCATCATCAGCGGGCTATCGCATGGCGTGCTCGTGGCCGAAGCCCCAGAACGCAGCGGCGCGCTGAATACCGCCGACCACGCCCTCGCGCAGGGGCGGGATGTCTTCGCTGTGCCCCACAGCTATCACAGCGTCAGCGGGCGCGGCTGCAACCGGCTAATCCAAGATGGCGCGAAACTCGTCATGGATGTCAGCGATATTCTGGACGCCTTGAACATGACGCATCTGGCAGCGCAAACACAGCGACAGGCGGAGCGCATCCAGCCAGCCAACGAGACCGAAAGCGCGATCCTGGCGCAGCTGGACGCCGACCCAACTCATGTGGATGAAGTTGTCCGCGAGACACAACTGCCCGCCGCCACTGTCTCAAGCACGCTGACGCTGCTGGAATTAAAGGGACTTGTCGAGAGTGCAGGCGCTATGCAATACTGCCTCGCGCGCGAATCCAGCTTGCAAAGGTCGAGGCGATGAAAAGCTATTATGCGTTGATAGCCGCCGGTGGCAGAGGCACTCGCCTGTGGCCCCTCAGCCGCGCCGACATGCCCAAGCAACTGCTGCCGCTCATCGACGATCACAGCATGTTCCGTACCAGCATCGAGCGCATTCGACCGCTCTTCGCCCCAGAAGACATCTTTGTCGTCACGGGCCAGCAATATGCCGCCCAACTGCAAGCCGAAGCGCCGGAAATCCCGCGCGAAAACTTCATCATAGAACCCTACCCCAAGAATACCGCGCCGGCTTTGGCGCTGGCACTGAGCGTCATCCAGCAGCGCGATCCAGACGCGACTGTCGCCATTTTGACCGCCGACCATCACATCAGCCAACGCGACAAATTCTGCGCTGTGCTGGGCGCGGCCTGGCAACTCGCCCAGGACGACAAAATCGTCACGCTGGGCATGGCGCCTTCGTATCCGTCAACCGGCTTCGGCTATATTCAGCAAGGCCAGCCGCTGGACGATTGTCGCGGATTCCCGGTATACATGAGCCGCCGCTTCACCGAAAAACCGGATATCGTGCGGGCGACGCATTTCTTGGCGGCGGGCGAATACAGCTGGAATTCTGGCATGTTCATTTGGCGCGTCGACCGGGCTATGCAAGACCTCGAACGCCACCAACCGGGCATGTACGCCATGTGCGCCTATTTGCAGTCGGTCAGCCAGGCACCCGATTATCAGACGAAATTGCGCGATATCTGGGAGACGATGCCGACTTTGTCGATCGACTTCGCCATCATGGAAAAGGCCGACAATATCGCCGTCATTCCCATTGATATCGGCTGGAGCGATGTCGGCACCTGGGCATCGCTGTATGATATATTGCCGCAAGACAATTTTGGCAACTGCATCAAGGGCGAGGCGCGTGAAAACCGCGTCATCCTGGATACGCGCGACACCCTGGTCTTCAGCGATCGGCTGGCGGTCACCATCGGCGTAGAAGATGTGGTGGTGGTCGATTCTGGCGATGTGCTGCTGGTTTGTCACAAAGACCGCACCGAAGATGTCAAACAGGTGGTGGATTACTTGCGCGAAAATGGTAGCGATGAATATCTCTGACATCACAGACACATCAAGCAGGATGGGATATGACTGACGCAAGCACACCGACCATCGAAGCCTATTGCATGAAGTGCAAGACCAAGCGCGCAATGGACGCTGCGCAAGCCGTATACACACGCACCGGCACGCCAGCTACGCGCGGGCAATGCGGCGAATGCGGCACGACACTCTTTCGCATGGGCAGCACGCCCGCGCACGAAAACCTGCCCAAACCGCAAGTCGTGGCCAAGCCCAAGCGCAAAAAAGCCTCAAAAAAGTCGCGAGCCAAATCCCGCGCCGCCAGCAAATCCAGGTCCAATGGGGTGCGCGCAATTCCCAAAAATGTCGGCAAGCTCGTCATCGTCGAATCGCCAGCCAAAGCGCGCACCATCGGCGGCTTCCTGGGCAAGGGCTACACCGTGCTGTCATCCGTGGGGCATGTGCGCGACTTGCTCAGGAGCCGGCTTTCGGTGGACATTGAAAACGACTTTGAGCCCGAATATCGCGTGCCCAATGAAAAGCGCGCCACCGTCAAAGAACTCAAAGCGGCGGTAGCTGGCGCAGAAGAAATCTACCTGGCGACAGACCCCGACCGCGAGGGCGAAGCGATCGCCTGGCATCTGGTGGCCGCGGCAGAAATGCCCGAAGCCAAAGTAAAACGCGTCGTCTTTCGCGAAATCACCGACAGTGCCGTAGCAGCCGCCTTCTCCAACCCGCGCGATATCAATATGGACTTGGTCGATGCCCAGCAGGCGCGGCGCATCCTGGACCGACTGGTTGGGTATCAGGTGTCGCCGCTGTTGTGGAAGAAAGTCCGCAGCGGACTATCGGCCGGGCGCGTGCAGAGCATCGCCTTGCGCCTGGTGGTCGAGCGCGAAAAAGCCATAAACAGCTTCGTGCCAGTCGAACATTGGACGATAGACGCGCTGCTTGCAAAAGAACAAGATCGAGCCGCCGCGCCGTTCAAAGCCCGCCTGACAAAGATCGGTGCTGACAGCGTGAACTTCAATGCCAAGAGCGGCAATCCGCCTGCGCTGAATGCAGAAGCGACCATCCAGCCGCATGTCGACAACCTGCGCAACAGCCTGTTCAAAGTGACTGCCGTCAAACGCGGCACCCGCCAGTCGAAGCCAGCCGCGCCATTCACCACCAGCACGCTCCAGCAGGCCGCGTCATCGCGCCGCAGCATGAGCGCCAGCCGCACCATGCGCCTCGCCCAGCAGTTGTATGAAGGCATCGACATCGGCACGGGCAAACCGGTTGGCTTGATCACTTATATGCGCACCGACAGCGTGCAAGTTTCCCGAGACTCCCAGAACGAGGCGCGCAGCTACATCGCCGACAAATTTGGCAGTTCGTTCGTGCCCAAAGCGCCGCCAACATACAAGACCCGTGCCAAGGGCGCGCAGGAAGCTCATGAAGCCATCCGCCCCACCAGCATCAAGCAGACGCCCGAGTCGCTGGCGGCGTATTTGGACAAGGCGCAACTCGCCATCTACACCTTGATTTGGCAGCGATTTGCGGCCAGCCAGATGAAGCCGGCCGTTTATGACACTTTGCGTATCGACATAGCCGCGGGCTTAACGACAGACGACATGCCTTACCTGCTGCGCGCATCGGGCAGCAAATTGAAATTCCGCGGCCACCTGGCTGTTTCTGGTGGCGCGCAGGTGGGCGCAGAGCCCGAACAAGACTTCCCAGACCTGCAAGCCGGCGAAATGCTCGAGCGCCGGCAGATCATGCCCGAACAGCATTTTACGCAGCCGCCACCGCGCTATACCGAAGCCACGCTAATCCGCCAGCTGGAAGACAAAGGCATCGGTCGTCCCAGCACCTATGCACCGACCGTCAGCATCATCCAAACGCGCGATTATGTGACCCAAGAACAACGCCGCCTAAAGCCAACCAAGACGGGCTTCGTTGTCTGCGAGCTGCTGTCGGAATTCTTCGCCGAAGAAATGGATTATGACTTCACCGCGCGCATGGAAGACCAGCTCGATGCCGTGTCGAACGGCAAGCTGCCCTGGAAGCCGATGCTGGGAGAATTTTACGCGCCGTTTGAGCAGCGGCTGCAACATGCGGAACAGCATATGCCACAGCGCGATGTCGCCGAGAAGGTCGGACGCGGCTGCCCCCGCTGCGAAGAAGGCGATCTGCTGGTCAAGCATTCGCGTTATGGCAAGTTCATCGGCTGTTCGCGCTATCCCGAATGCAAGCACACCGAGCGCTACCTCGAATTCACCGGGCATCTGTGTCCGACTTGCGGGGACGAGCAGCAGGGCAAGGTTGTGCGCAAACGCACGCGCAAGGGCCGAACCTTTTATGGCTGTAGCCGCTATCCAGACTGCGACTACACGACCTGGCGTTTGCCGCGCGACCTGAAGCCGATCGAAGCGGCGGAGCCAGTCGCGGGCTAAACGCAGCGCCGCCAGCGACTCAGCAAGAATCCGAACAAATTGCCGCGCCTGGCATTTGTTGCCTTTTCGTAACCAGCCTATAATGCCGCCCAGCTAACATATTGCAGACTCGAAAGGTTGATCCGCATGAGTCTTCAGGCTGGCAGTTCTCCCCAAGCTCAGTCGCCTACGCCCGCTGCAGCCACCGCTGATAATGCCCATGGGTTGAGCTGGTCCAATCCTCGCATCCAAAGCCTCGTCGATTCGGCACCCCAGCGGAACACCATTCTCCTGCTCTTAACCGGCATGATCATAGGGCTGGTGGTCGCCTATGTTGTCATCCCCACCGAGCTTACCGGTGCTTCGCCACGCCATATGAGCCAACAAGCAATCGAGCAGTGGGTGCGAATGGTTGCGGTGGGTCACTCGCAGGCGATCAGCTATGACGACAGCAACGCCTTGCTGGTCTTGCAGCAGATCCCCGAACCACAAGCGACAGTCCGTAGCTTGGCCGCCAATGTGCAGATACCACTGGCAGAACGACAAGCCTTGCAGACCATCATGGGCATTCCTGGCTTCAACGAACTGGTCGGCGCAATCGCTCCTGAAGATCCGGGTATGGTCACCAGCAGCCTGCAAGTGTTCGCCTCGCTGCTCGTCGTGGCGCTGGTCGCTGTGATAACGACCATAATGGGACGCGGTCTGCTCGGCATGGGCGGACGACGCGCAAGCAGTCCAGATGAAGCCGCCCATTATCCAGACGCAGCAGCAGCCCAGCCTCAGGCAGGTGCCCAAACCTATGGCGGCTTTGCCAATGCCCCATCTCCACCACAATGGCAAGAATCCAGCATGCCCCCCAGCGGAACGATGCACCCACAATTTGGTGCGCCTGTGCTGCATACGCTGTCGACATTTGTCAAGGGCAGCAATTATGACGACTCTTTTGCTATCGAACTCAGCCATGCCCAAGGCAGCGACTTTCTGGGCGAGTGCGGCATATCCGCGGCGTCTCATGTCGCCGACGAATTGCAGTCGGTGGAATTCTGGGGCTTTGATATCCAGACCCAAGAGACACTGTCGAAGTTCTTCGCTGCCCCGGCGGCAATGGGTGATCCAGCGATGTTGGCCAATTTCGGCGAGCGCGTTAGTGATCTGGCCAACGACATCGTGGCGGCCGAAGCTGGCGCCGTGCAAGTCGTAGAGAGCAGCGCCTTGATCATCCAGGCGGAGATCAAAGCCGTGGTCTGCAATTATGGCGGCGGCATGCCCAACAGCGGCATTGAATCGCTGCAGATCGAGTTGATGGCTTGGTACAAAGGTGTGGGGCAAGCAGCGGTTCCCACGGATGCGTATCCCGGCGCGACGACTACACCGTTCAGCGAATACGCCGAAATGCCGGCCGTGCCACCAGCGCAAAGCGCCACGCCCCCGCCCCCGCCAAGTGCCAGCACTCCTCGGCAAGTTCCCAAGAAGCGCCCGGAAGACGAAGAAAACGATCCATTCGGCGGCACTGGCAACTTCATGCCTTATTCTTGATTGTCACTGCGCCCTCCAGCCCTTCCCGCGTCAATCTGGGCAAGCAGCACAGTCATGATTGCCAACGCCTCCCCAGCATATCGGAGAAGAGCGTTTGGTTAATTGTCCTCGACTTTGCGACAGCCTTCACGCGTGATTTGCCTCCCCGTGACCTGTCGGGGGGACAGAGAGGGGTAACAATTTAACGCACAGCTAGGATCTTGAACTTGATGACACCATCGGGCGTCTGCACTTTGATCTTCTTGCCTTTGTTCTTGCCCAGCAGCGCGGCGCCGATAGGACTTTCCAGCGAGATCTTGCGTTGGCGCGGGTTGGCTTCGGCGCTGCCCACGATCTGATATTCTTCCGACTCGTCTTCGCCATCTTCTTGAATAACCACAGTCGAGCCGACACGCACTTCGTCGTCGCCAGCGCCGGCTTCGACCACTACCGCATCGCGCAAGATAACTTCCAACTGGCGAACGCGCCCCTCGATGAAACCCAGCTGCTCTTTTGCATCGTGATAGTCGGCATTTTCTTTGAGGTCGCCCTGCGCCACAGCGACTTTCAGCTTTTGTGCCAATTCGGGCCGCCGCACTTCGATCAGATGCCGCAACTCGCTGCGCAATTCTACTTCGCCAGCGCTGGTCAAGTAATTCGCTTTTACATCCACAAGTTTTTTCCTTCGATTTGTCGTTTATGCCGCGCGGGTTTTTCCGCCAGCAGCTTGTTCACAAGCGCCTGTATATTCTGACGATGCAGCTGATCGACAATGCCATGCAGCTGGTCGAAGCTCTTGCCACAATCCGCCAGGCTGAGGCGCTCATCAATATCGTCGTCTCCGCGCTGCAAGCCGTCGCGAACGCCAGCATACAAGCGTTGCAAGTAATCCAGATCGCTGGAGATCTTCGCAGGCGCTTCGCCACGCAAGATGACATCGCCATGGCCCTGCACCAGATGCTCGAATTCGTCAGTCGCCAGCGCCCGCAGCGAACTGGCCAGCTGCTCCAGATCGCCATCGACAAAGTAGGGCACCGGCATCAGCGTATCGGCTGCGAAGAGCGTATCGTCATCCACGCGGCAAGTGATGGAATCTGGACTGTGCCCGGGACTATGGCGCAGCTCAAAGCGACAACCGCCCAGCTCCAGCAGCATGGTGTCTTCGAATGTGCGCGTGGGCAAGACGACTCGCACCGCATCAAATTCGTCGCTCGCCGCTTGCATACGCCGCAAGCTATCATGCCCGCGCTCGTGCAGCAGCCGGCGGCAACGCCCGTGAGCGACCAGCTCAGCCTCGGGGAAGAAGCAGCTGCCCGTGGTATGATCGGCATGATAATGCGTGTTGATGAGGTAGCGGACGCGCGTCTGCAACCCCTGTTCGATATAGCGGCGGATGCGCAAAGTCTCGTCGGGATAAAGCAGCGTGTCAATCAACACGGCACCATCGGCGGTGAGCACGAGGCCCGCAGTGACCTGCGCATACAAGTCGCTGCGAAAGACCAGAATGTGATCTGTAATTCGTTCACGCTGCATCTGGCGACCATGCTGAACAAATTGCGCCGGGCGAAGACCAAAGCAACATTATAGCCAGCCGGGCGTACATGTTCAAGATGCGCCGGGCAGTGGGGCGTTGTCCGCGGCACATGCTGCGTTATACTGTCGCTGCCAAGCCGGAGGAAAAGCGAATCGCGGTGATGAATCGAGTGCGCATGCTGACACGGTTGATGCCAATGCTGTTGATGCTGTGGCTGCTTTCCAGCCCGTCTATCACGCAGGCGCAAGTGATCCAGCGCATCGGCGTGATCGGCGAGGCGAATAGTTCATTGGTCTTGGGCGCGCGGCTGGCAGCGGAGCATCTCAACGCGGCTGGGGACCTGCGCGGCGCGGACGGCAATGCCTATCGCTTGCAAGTGGTCGATACCTCGCCCGGCAACATGGACATCGCCATCGCCAATATGCGGCAGGCGCGGGCGATAGCGGTTTTGGGTCCCGATTCGCCGGAGCTGGTCGAGCGATATTTATCTCAGTTGCAAAGCTTGAATGTGCCCGTCTTGACAACAGCGACCGACGCTGCACTTTTGCGGGGAGACGACAGCCGGCGCATCTTTCGCAGTCGAGCCAGCGAGACCGTGCAGTGGGCTGCCTTGGCCGATTATCTGGTCGCTTCGTCGGGCGCGCGCTCGGTCAACTTCATACAGCTGGATGCCGAGTCTCTGGGCAATCTGGCGATTATTGCACAGGCCTTTGCCGAGCGTGGCTTGCGGCTTTCCAACACATTTTACGATGCGCGCCGGTCAGACTTGGGCGCGACGGCTCGTTCAATCGTGCGCCTGTCTTCGGATGCCGTGGCGATTTCTGGTCCGCCGACTCTGGCCGGGCAGGTGGTCGGTCGCTTGGTCGCAGAAGGCTTTCGTGGCGACATCGTCTATCAGCGCGCCGATGAAGCCGACTTTCTGGCTGCGCTGCCTGATAGGGCTGGTGTCAGCGTGATCATGGCGGAATCCTGGTCAATCGCGCAGCAGAGCCAGCTCAATCGAGACTTTGTGCTGGCCTATGCGCAAGCCTATCGTCAGTTGCCCAATGCCAACAGCGCCGCGGCTTACGATTCTGTGCTGCTGGTGGCGCGCGCATTCGGCCGGCGAGGCAATCTTGCTCTACATATCGGTGCCATTTTGGGCGAAGCAGGCGTGCAAGGCGAACTGTCGCCAGCGCTGCTGCCTCCCGGCGAGACCAGCGGCAATGTGGTGATCACGCGCCTGGCTGCCAATGGCCAGCTGCAAGTGGCCGCGTTGTATCCGAATGGCCGGCAGATTCGCGAGTCGCAGCCAGCAAGGGCATTTCGCGCCACCGCTACGCCAGTCCCCACGCAAACGCCGGTCGCCAGCCCGACGCCCACTGGCTACCATTTGATCATACAGAGCCGCTATCAGAATGTCCGCAGCGGACCGGGCACGGACTACGCGGTCATCGGCCAAGCTGTGCAAGGCGCACAATTGCGTGTCATCGGGCGCTCGCAGGACAGCCGTTGGCTGGTCGTCGATTATCGCGGGCAATATGGCTGGGTGGCCGCCTGGATCGTGGAGACATTTGGCACGCACAACCTCGTGCCCATTGTGCAACCGCCGTTGACGCCGACGCCAATTGCCACCAGCATCCCAGCGCCGACCAGCCCAGCAGCGGCCTGGGAAGCCGATATCGTGATTGTCAGCGCGCGACCGGGACGCATCGCCGTCGATCAGCCCAGCCTCATTGATGTCACCGTCATGAATCGCGGCGCGACAGCAGCGGGCAACTTCAGCATCGCCAGCGCTTTTCAGCCGGGCGACAACTACGCATCCGCCAGCTTGAATGGATTGGGCGCGGGCGAAAGCGCGCAGATACAGTTGCAAGCGCAAATCCATGGCGAACCGGGCGCGCAAGCGGTTGTGATCGTCGCCGACCTGAACAACCAGATTTGGGAAGGCACTGCGGGAGAAGCCAACAACGAAGATTATGTCTTCCACTACTACGCCGACAGCCCGGTCTTTCACGAGGCATCCACGACCATCGCTGGCCATTCGGTCGATCTGGAAGGCTTCGGCGGCGGCATCGTTGATATCAGCTGGTCAGATCGTATTCTGCGCACGCTGAACAATGCGCGCCTGGTGTGGATCAGCGATTATGACCGTTATGCAGACATCGGCTTTGGCGATATTGATGTGGCGCGGGCTTTCAGCCAAGCGCTACCGCTGGAACAAGCGCTACACAAGACATTTGGCGTGGTAACCAGCGAAGGGCGTCGCGGCGTGCTGCATTTCTACGAGCTGTCGCCAGAGGGCTGGGCGAGAATCCGCTATCGCATCTATCGCTAATCCAGCACTACAGTCACGAAAGTCGTGTGCTGCGGCTCGACGATTACCATTTCGCGGTAGGCAATGCCACCTGCGTCGCTGAGGATGACCAGTTGGTATTCGCCGGCCCGCACATCGCCGATGCTGAAGTTCTCGCCCCAGAAAGTATCGGGGTTCACAAGCGGGCTGGCATAGGTGAAAACCTCGCGCTTTCGTTCGTGATTGCGCAGCACCAGCCGCTTTTCATAAATGAATTCGCCAGCCTCATCCTGCACAGCCCCGATCAACAGGCCGCGTCCGTCATGGTGCTGCAGCCACAAGGCCGGATTGCGCGTGGCGCGGTAGTCGAGAGGATTGCTAGCGCGGACTTCGAAATGCAGATGCGCGCCGATGGCAATGCCGCTGGAACCGATGCTTCCGATCAGCTCCAAGTCATCGACTTGTTGTCCTGCCTCGACAGCGATGCTCCCCAGATGGCCGTAAAGCGTGTATACCTGCTCGCCCGCCAGCGACTCGACATCGTGGGCGATGATGACGGCATTGCCATAATAATTCAGTCGCGGACCCAAGAGCGTCTCATCATCCTCGCCCGCAAAGACGACCATGCCCGCCAGGCTGGCATAGACCGCTGTGCCGCGTTGATTGACAAATTCCACGCCCAGGTGCACAGGCCGTGCGCCGCCCTGCGTGCTGCCATAGGGATAGGTGCGGTCTGCCCATTGCACCAGACCATTCTCAAGCTGGATGGGGTTATACAGGATATTTTGCTGGACCGGCGCGTCTGGCGTAGCGCTGGGCAAAGCGAAAGGCGCGAACGGTTGCGCCAGTGCAGCCACGCCCGCGCTGCCCAGCCGGATGACAAGCGCCAAGATAGTCAGCAGACTCTCGGCTCGTCGGTTCATTGCGTGGCGATCGAGAATGTCACGCTGCCAGCTAGCGCGCCATCGACATACAGTTGCGCTGTGTAATTCCCGGGCAGAAAGGCAAAGTCGACTGGCGTGGCATAAAACCAGATGCACAAAAAGTCCGCCGCGCGATCGGCTTGCCAAGAATGATTATAGACATCCTGCCCGTTGTATTGCCAAAGCGCGGAGAATTGCGTGCCGGCAGCGAAGTTGCTTGCTTGTCCGGTGAGATAGATGCGCTCGGCAGCGGGCGTAAATTGGTTCACAGTCCTTTCTGCGCAGCCGCTATTGAAGTTGACGCCGGCCGCCATGGCCAGCGACGAGACGCGCATCTCAACCGGCGCGTCGAAGCCAGGCGCATCGTCCATCATGTCGTCTTCCAGCGAGCTGCCCATATCAGCGGCGCTGACCACGACAGCCCGCAAGGCCGGCGTCGCTGTGTAACTGGCGCGCAGCGTCGCCGCCAAAGCCGCGTTCACATCAGACAACTGCGCCACGCGCGTGCCCGCTGCAACGATAGTCGCCGCAACCAGATCGCGGTCGGCGGTGGCAGCGGCATGGATGCTCGCGCGTTCGACAGCCAAGTCGGCCAAGTTGGTGTCGATGGTGGCCAGCGCATCGTTGCCCGCGAATGCCCCGCAGCCCGCCATCAGCAGCACAAGCAGCCAGACTGCCTTGATTTTCGCGCCACTGTCTGTTAGTGTAGGCATAGATTGCCCCCGTAGCTCAGGGGATAGAGCGCTGGTTTCCGGAACCAGGCGCACAGGTTCGAATCCTGTCGGGGGTGCACTTCGTCTCATCGCGCTGTCGTTAGATAGCGGCGCGGCTAGGCTGTTGCTCCAGACGCTGGCGGAATTCCGGCATATAGATCACCGATTTTTCTTTGCGCGATTCTTCGGCTGCGAAGGCCAACAAGTGGCTTTCCAGCGACTCGCGCGCGGTGGTGACGCTATCGTCGGGCGTTCCGCGCAGGGCATTGACAAAGCTACGCATAATGCCCGCGTCTCCCCCGCCGTGCCCGCCGCCTGTGTTGCTGATATCGGGCACATGCTCCACCGCGCCTGTTAAATGATCGTGCACAGTCATCTCGTTGCCGCGCTCGGTGAACTTGCCGATCAAGGTGGCTTTGCTGCCATCCCAGCGCATGGTGCGGCCTTCGATATCGCTCTGGCCATTCATCACCAGCGTGACCGTCGCGCCATCGTCCATCTCCATATTGACGGACTGATGATCGACCACATCGTTGTCACAAAAATAGACGCAGCGTCCATACCAGCCCGTTTTGAGTTCTTGCAGGCGAGCATCTTTGCTGGGCACCCAAGTGACAGCATTTTGCGGCCAGCCCGCGCCATCGCGCACATAGCGTTTGGTCGCCTCGTACTTGCAGGTATCGGCGACGGAACAGCCATCGGTACAGCGCAAGGTTGCGCCTTCTGGCGCGTTTTCGGGGCGGAAGTGCGTTAAGCTGCCAAAAGAATTCAGGTAGACCACCTGCCGGCGCAAAATCCACAATAAGATATCAAAGTCGTGGCAGCACTTGGACAAGATCATGGGTCCCGAAGTCGCTTCGTTGCGCCAGTTGCCACGCACGAAACTGTGCGCCATGTGATGATAAGCCAGGTTCTCGCGATGGGTGACGCTGACGATGCGCCCCAGCCGACCCGATTGCACAACCTGCCGCAGCGCCTGCCAAAAGCGCGTGTAACGTAAGACATGACAAACTTGCAGCAGCCGCCCCAACTCTTCCGCCCGCTGCACCAGCCGCACATTTTCTTCCAGCAAGGGCGTCATCGGCTTTTCCAGCAGCACATCATAGCCGGCGTCCAGCATCTGCAAGGTCGACTCATAATGCACGCGGTCCATGGTCGTATTGATGATCGTTGGTGCCAGACGTTTTCCCGAAGCCAGCAGCGACTGCCAATCGTCAAAGACCATATCGGGCGCGATATCGTGCAAGCGCACGAAGCGTTCCCGGCGGATGGGATCGGGCTCGGCCACGCCGACAACACTGACTTCCTGAGGATGCTCCAGCGCGAATTGTCCATAGGCGTTGCCGCGTCCGCCTGCGCCAACCACGATCGTCTCGATTGCTGCCATGTTCGCTTCTCTCCTTAATGTGTAGCCAGCGCGCGCCCACATTCTACTGCATTCTACGGTTATGGTAACCAATCCGACAATAATTTGTCAAATGACTTGACTATAAAAGAAGCTGCCTGTATAGTGCAAGCAGTCTGATATAATTTTAGGGTATACATGTTGCCAAAACGCTCTGCAGTTAATCACCAAGTCATGCAACAGACAAATCGCGCTGTGCTGCTGGATATTGTCCGCAAACAGCCACCCACAACCCGCGCCAAGCTGTCCGATCTCACCGGTCTCACCCGCAGCGCCATCAGCAATCTTGTTGATGAATTGATCCATTCCGACATGATTCGCGAAGTGGGCCAAGAAAAGTCGATTGTCGGGCGGCCCGGCACCTTGCTTGAACTGAATCCGGCTGGCGGTTCTGTCATCGCTGTCAAGTTCAATGCGTCGTCGGCGCAATGCGCGCTGGTGAATTTGGCGGGTGGCATCGTGTGGCACGATCTGGCGCCCCTGTCAGATACCAGCCAGGCGCATGTCTTGGCTACCTGCCAGCAGCTTATCGACACCGCAATGGAGCAGAACGACTTCGCTCGATCTTTGCTGGGCATTGGCGTTGCCGCGCCTGGTCTCATCAACCATAACGGCGATATGATCTACTCTGAGTTCATGAACTGGCGCGATGTCAGCTTCCGGAGCGCCTGGCAAGACGAATACGGCGTGCCCGTCAGCGTGGACAATTTATGCAGCCTGGCGGCGCTGGGCGAAAGCCGCTTTGGCAGCGCAACCGCCGACAGCCACTTCATTTACATCGAAATCGGCTATGGCGCGGGCGCGGGCATCGTCATTAATCATCAGATTTATCAAGGCAAATACGGCATGGCGGGAGAAGTCGGTTATATGCAGAGTTATGCCGATGGCGAAAGCGGCAAGCCAACTGACTGGCAAGAGTTGGTGAACATCCCCAGCTTCTTGCACAAAGCCAGACGATTGATCGACTCGGGCTGCGAAACCAGCCTCACTGACGCAGACCTGTGCTTCGGCGGGTTGATTGATGCGTTGCGCAAAGACGACCGAGCCGCTTGCCGGGCGCTGCGCGAGCTTTGTCGGCATCTTGGTATGGGCTTGGCCAGCCTGTACAATGTCTTTGATATTCCTGTCTTTATCCTGGGTGGCGAACTTGGGCGAGAATATGGTAGTTGCCTGCAACAATTGCTGCGCGATGCCGAACAATTCCTTGTCGCGCAGCCGCCGGGCGGCATCGATCTGCGCATCTCGCGAATGCAGCCCGATGCCTCGCTGATGGGCGCGGCCGCCCGCGTCTTTGATACAGTGCTTATCGAGCCATCGCTACCCGTCAACATCTAGCCAGCTTGTTGCCAAATCGCGGCAAATCGTAGGCAAATTAACCTGAGGAGCAACCTATTGACAGCTAATCAGCGTTACCGATTGTACCGAAGCGATCGATCAATCAATGGAGGAATTCCCAATGTTTAGACGAATCTTGCTCTTGTCCGCGCTGCTTTGCGCCTTGGGCATGTTGGCCTTTGCGCCGGTGCAGGCTCAGGACGGCGATACCCTCAGCGTTGCCTGGCCCTACCAGGTACCGCCGACCGGGCACTTCAACACCTTTGCCTCGGGTGGCATCACCCTGGGACAATACATGGACCTGCACGAACCGCCGCTGGCTGTCCTGATGTGGGCGACCGGCGAATATGCCGGCATGGTCGCCGAGGAATTTGGCTGGGACGATGATGGCAACTATGTCATCAAGGTCGCAGAAGGCTATAGCTGGAGCGATGGCAGCACCATGTCCGCCGACGATGTGATGGCGACCTTCAACCTCTTCCGCCTGCGCGGCGATGCGGTCTGGGCGAATATGACCGGCATCGAGAAAGTCGATGACTACACGGTCAAGTTCGTCATGAGCGCGCCCTCCAGCCTGGCCGAGCGCATCATCCTGACGACCAACCTGCGCCCAGCCAGCGTCTTTGGCGATCTGGCCGACCGCGCCGCCATGATGAGCCCCGATGATGACGGCTGGAATGGCCTGCTGCAAGAACTGACCGAGTTCCGTCCCGAATCGCCGGTCTCTGGCGGTCCCTACACCATCTTGCCCGACACGATCACCGAAGCCAGCCTGATGCTCGAGCTGAACCCCGGTGGCTTCGCCGGCGCAATCCAAAACTTCGACATGGTGCGGATGTGGAATGGCGAGACCGAAGTGGTTACGCCGCTGGTTGCCAATGCCGAACTGCATTACATCACGCATGGCATCCCGCCCACAACCGAAGAAGATTTCGCCAACCGCGGCATCGACATCGTGCGTTCGGGCATGAACAACGGGCCTGGCTTGTATGTCAACCACGCCGTCTATCCGCTGAACCTGGTCGAGGTGCGGCAGGCGATCGCCTATGCAGTTGACCGCGTACAAAATGGCTTTGTCAGCCTGGGCGAATCGGGCGTGGCGGTCGAATACATGACGGGCATGAGCGACGGCTTGTCCGAAGCCTGGCTGGGCGATGACACCCTGGACATGCTCAACACCTACGACCACGACCTGATGAAAGCCGAAGAGCTGCTACTGAGCGTGGGCTTCAGCCGCGATGACAGCGGTGCCTGGATGGACGACAATGGCGACGCCCTGGCATTCGAGCTGACCTTCCCGCAAGAATTTGCAGACTGGTCGGCAGCGGCGGAGAACGCTACGGCGCAGCTGAACGACTTCGGCTTCGACATCACGGCGCGCGGCGTGCAGTTCCAGCAGCACCCGCAGGATATCTACTCCAGCAACTTCGAGATGGCTATCCGCAACTGGGG
>DAOUJB010000318.1:0-3279 GCA_034423155.1 Anaerolineae bacterium
CAGGTTCGAGACACTATGGCTACACGGTACGGTGGGCGCGTCAACAACAACAGCGCGCTTTCATCGTGCGCTGTTTTCTTTCCCCCTCAAAAACCGGCATAGTCGGCGCCGAAGGTATCGCTGAGCAGACGCGGCAGCCGCTCTTCTATGGGCACGAGCACCTGCTGCGCGAACTCCTCTTCGGTGAGGTATTCCTGCACATACTGGAAGTTCATCACCTGCATGTTGATGTCTTCCAGCTCGATATCCCGCGCGAAGACGGCCAGCTGGATGATCTCGTCCAGGCTCAAGCCGGTGTAGACATTGTTGCTCAGCGTAGCCAGCAATCCGGGCAGGCGTCCCAGCAGATCGAGGAAATTGAGGCTCAACGCGCGGTCGCGAATGGCATAGATGACTTGCTGCTGACGCTCCGCTCGCCGCACATCGTTGTTACCGTGGCGCGTCCGGGCAAAGCGCAAGGCATCGTAGCCATTCAGCCAGTGCGTGCCCGCCGATAGATAGAAGGGATCGTAGCCGAAGTTCATATCGGGATAGCGTTCGTCGGCAATGTCATAATCGATCGTTATCTCAACGCCGCCCAACTGGTCCACGCCTTGGATCAACGCGGTGAAGTCCATCAGCAGATAATTGTGAATGCGCATGCCGAAATTTTGGAAGAGTGTCTGCTGCAGCAGCAATGCACCGCCGCCATTGGGACTGCGCCACTCGCCCAGCAGATGCGCGCGGTTGATGCGCTGCCGTTCGTCTTCGCCGGGCACTGTAACATACAGGTCGCGCGGGATGCTCAGCAAGCCAACGCTGCCGGTCTTCGGGTCGATGCTCAGCAGCATCAAGGAATCAACCAGCGCGGCGCGGTCGGTCTGGTCGGGGCGTCTGTCGAGTCCGCCGATTACAATGGTATATCGGGATTCGCCGTCCCAGGCGCGCAAATCGATGGGCGTACCATCGACCGCCAGAACGACATCGCTGCCAACCCGTCTGCCATCGGCGATGAACTGGCTGCGGGCATCGACTGGCGTGGGCAGGCTGGATGTTGGAAATGCCGTGGGGATCGCCACTTGCGCAGATTGGGGGGCGCGTATGACCACGAACATCGCCACCGTCAGCACGCCGAAGACAGCGATCATGCCGCCGGCCAGGGCCGCCCACAGCCATTCTTTGCGGCGGCGTCTCTGATAGCCACGCGGACGCAGTCGCATTGGCGCGCGACCACCCCCCAGCGGCGCATTCGCTTGATTGCGCGTATATTGCGCCGTACTATACACGGGCGCACCTGGCGGATTTGCCGGCGGCCTGGTGGATGTTTGCGACTCGCCAGCAGGTGCTTGACGGCTCGCGCGGTCGTCTGTGCGCTGGGTCATGCGCTCCTGATTTGGCTAGCTAGTCCGGTCAAAACAAGCGCCAGTATAGGCAAGGAAAGCAAATGCGGCAAATGCGCTTGCTGGCAGAATCAAACTTCAGCAGTGGCGCGCGCAATATGGCTGTCGATTGCGCCATCGCCGAGGCGGTCGGCAGCGCTTCGCAATTGCCCACATTGCGGCTGTATGGCTGGCGGCCTTTTTGCCTGTCGCTGGGTTATGGCCAGCGTGTGGCAGATGTCGCTGTCGATGCCCTGGTCGCGCGCGGTTGGGATTTGCTGCGCAGGCCATCGGGCGGAAAAGCCATTTTGCATGGCGACGAGCTCACCTACAGCCTGTGTCTGCCGCTGGGGCATGCGCTGGCTCGTGGCGATGTGGTCGAAAGTTATCGACGCATCAGCGCGGGATTGCTGGCGGCGCTGCAGGTTCTGGGCATGTCGGCACAGGCCGAACCAATGGATGCCGAAAGCGTCGGCTCAACAGCTGGTCCGGTTTGTTTTGTGCTGCCCTCGCACTACGAGATTGCTGTGGGCGGACGCAAATTGATCGGCAGCGCCCAATTGCGGCGAGGTGGTGCTCTGCTGCAACATGGCACGCTTCCCCTGCGCGGCGACATCGGGCGCATATGCGATGCGCTGGCTTTCGAAACTGGCCGCGCACGCGAAAGAGAACGCCGCTTGGTTCGTCAGCGCGCGACCACGCTGTCCGAGTCGCTGGGGAGAGATGTCGGCTGGGACGAGACGGCGGCGGCGCTCACGCAGGGATTCGCCCAGGCATTTGATCTCACGCTGACGGAAAGCGCGCTGTCGGCTGCCGAGCGAGAACGGGCGGCGACATTAAAAAGCGAGCGCTTTGGAAATCCCGCATACACGGCGAAGCGCTGAATGCAACCTAGTCGACCCGCAGCAGCAACCCTTTCAAATACTCGCCTTCGGGAAAGGTCAAGGCCACGGGATGATCGCTCGCCGCGCCCAGTTGGCGGACGACTTGCGCGCCCCGCCGCGAATCTACCAGCGCGCCAAAAACGATTTTTTGGAACAAATCTCGGCTTATCGCGCCCGAACAGGAGAAGGTCATCAACCAGCCGCCCGGTTTGACGAGCCGAAACGCATTCAGATTCAGGTCTTTATAACCGCGGGCTGCCCGCTGTACTTGCCGTTTGTGCGCCGCGAACTTGGGCGGGTCTAGCACAACCATGTCGAAGCGTTCTCCCTCGCTGACACAATGTCGCAAATAATCAAACGCATCCGCCTGAATGAACTCCGCGCTGGCTGCCGGGATGCTGTTCAGCTCCGTGTTGGCTTCTGCCAATTCCAGCGCCACATACGCCGCATCCACATTGACCGCATGGTTGCCGCCGCCCGCCGCAATGGCGAATCCACCTGTGTAGCTGAAGAGATTGAGCAGCCGTGCCCCGCTTCCGCAATCCGCCGCTAACTCCCGCAGCAGGCTTCGATTGTCGCGCTGATCGAGGTAAAAGCCTGTTTTGTGCCCATGTCGGATATCGACCAGATAACGGATTCCGTCCTGTTGGATCTCTATCGTGGCGGGAGGCGCTTGCCCGCGCAGCACGCCTGCCGACTCGCCCAAACCTTCGCGCCCTCGGACTTCGACATCGCTGCGTTCGTAGATGTTGGCGATGCCGGTTAGGTCCAGCAGCGCAGCAGCGATTTCCCTTTTGCGGGCGTCGATGGCGCGCGTCAGGGCTTGCACAACCAGCCAGTCGCCATAACGATCGACGATCAAGCCGGGCAGGTAGTCATTTTCGGCGTTGACGAGGCGGCAAGCCGTGTCTCCTCCGAGATTGTCGCGCCGCGCGATGGCCTGGCTCAGCATGCGCCGCCACCAGGCCTGGTCGATCGCTTCGTCGCGCCAGCTCAAGATGCGGACTTGAATTTGCGATTTGGAATTCCAATAACCG
>DAOUJB010000319.1:0-1830 GCA_034423155.1 Anaerolineae bacterium
GGCGCGCGTCTTTTGTCCGCCGGACAAGGTGGGCAGGGGCATGTCGTATTCAGACGCGGCGAATCCCAGCCCGCTCAAGACCATTTTGATGCGCGTTTCATAAGCATAGCCGCCCAGGCGCTCGAATTCGGCTTGCAGCGGACCATAAGCTGCCAACGCGGCATCGAAGTCGGCGGGGCTGGCCATGCGTTGTTCCAGCGAATGTAGACGGTCTTCCATTTCACGCAATTCGGCAAAGGCGGTCAATTGCTCTTGCCAAAGCGTGTGTTCGCCAGCCAATTCCGGTCGCTGGGGCAGGTAGCCCAGACGCGCGTTCTTGGCCGTTCGGACTTCGCCGCTGGTGGGCTGGTCGATGCCGGCCAGCAGGTTGATCAACGTGGTCTTGCCTGCGCCGTTGGGACCAACCAGGGCGATGCGCGCTCCCTGCGGAACAGCCAGGCTGATCTCGCTGAAGATTTCGTCGGCAGCGTAGAATTTGCTGAGTCGCTCGGTTGTCAGCAGCGACATGGCGATCGCTCTCTTGAAAAGAAACGCAGGCAGTATAGCACAGTGGCGGTCGGCGCTTAAGCTTGAGTTGGCTGGGGCGATGCCGCTACAATCGCGCGCGATGGACGACCTGCGCAAACAATCATCTTTCGGGCGAGGCAGGCGCGGTCTGCGCTGGCTGTTGGCATTTGTCATCCTGGCGCTGGGCATGCTGCTGGTCGTCCTGCAATCTGTGCAGCAGGAACGTGCGCGAGCGCAGCATGACCTGGCGCAGGCAGCCAACTACCGCAGCAGCCAACTCGAACTTGACTTTGGGCGCGGCTACAGCGGCGCTGGCTGGCAGCTTTATTTCACAGAGCCACACTCCAAAGCAGAGCGCGCGGATTATCGTGGCGGCATCGACAGCGCGTTGGCGAAAGCCATCGACCATACGCGCGCGAGCCTGGATATCGCCGTATTCGACCTGGACAACCCGACAATCGCGGATGCTATCTTGGCGGCGCATCGGCGCGACGTGGCTGTGCGCATCGTGACCGACGACGAGCATGGCTTGCATAACGAAGACAGCGATCTGCCGCGGCTGCGCGAAGCGGGTGTGCCGATAATCGACGATGGGCGCAGCGCCTTGATGCACAACAAATTCATGATCCTGGACGGGCGAACAGTCTGGACAGGCTCAATGAATTACACCATCAATGGCGCGTATCGGCACAACAACAATGTATTTGCGCTGGACGATGCGCAGGCGGTCGCCGCCTATCAAGCCGAATTTGAAGAGATGTTCCTGCGCGGAGAATTTGGCCCGCGCTCGACCGACGATGGCCTGCGGTCTTTCGCGTTAGAGGCGGGCGAAGTCAGCGTCATGTTCGGCGCGGAGAGCGATGAAATCAGCCCGCTGCTGACCGAAATCGCCCAAGCGCGGGAGAGCATCCACTTCATGACATTCGTCTTTTCGCTGGACGAGCTGGCGCTGGCTATGCTGCGGCAAACGGAAGAACACGCTGTGCGCGTGCGCGGCATCTTTGAAAGACGCAGCAGCCTGGCCGACTGGAGCGTGCTGCCCGAGCTGTACTGCGCTGGCGCGGAAGTGCGCCAAGATGGCAATGCCAACTACCTGCACCACAAAGTCATCATCATAGACGAGGGCACGGTCATCGCCGGCTCCTTCAATTTCTCCAGGAGCGCCGCTCGCAGCAATGACGAGAATCTGCTCATCATCCGCCATCCGGAGATCGCCGCGCTTTACCTCGATGAATGGAAGCGGCAGTGGGACAGCGCCACCCGCATTCGGGAAGACATGGTCGACTGCGGCTAGCTTTCGGCGCATTTGCGCAGGTGCAGGGG
>DAOUJB010000320.1:0-4482 GCA_034423155.1 Anaerolineae bacterium
GCGACCTGGCTGGTGGTGAGCAACGAGGTGGGCATGGGCGTCGTGCCGCCGACGCGCTTGGGAGTGCTGTTTCGGGATATGTTGGGACGGGCGAATCAACGGATTGCGGCGCAGGCGGATGAGGTGCTGCTGCTGGTGGCGGGGCTGCCGTGGCGGTTGAGGTGAGATTTACTGAAGCAGATAGATGATCAAAGCGGCCAGCGCGATCTGCGTACCGATAAACCACTTGATCAGATCAGCTTTCAAGTTCGCCAAGTCTTCTTTTGTCGCAGAGCTATTGCTTCTCTCTTCCAATTAGGGAAGCCTCCTCTCACAACTCAATGCTTCTGTAACCTTCTATATGGCCGCGAAAAAGCTTTCGTCGACGGTGACTCTCTCCGTGACCACTGGCTCTGTCTTGACGCCGAGCTCGAGTTCTTTCAACTTGTCAATCAGTTGCTCGCCGTCTATAAGGTCGATTTCCGGCGCGCCGTCCCGTCTAGCTTCGCGCTGTGCATCACGCGTGAATCTCCCGGTGGTGACGATCAAGCCCTTATCGGTCCGTCCGGTCATTGCGCCGCGAAAATCGCGGACTGTGCCTGCCGTTACTGACCCTTTGTAACGCTTACATTGAAATAGCACCCTGAATGACAAGAATCCACTGATGCGCACCACGCCAATGCCGTCAATTCCGCCGTCGCCGCTCTGCCCGGTGACTTTCACCTGCGTGAAACCGTTCTTGCGCAGCATCAACTGGCAGAGTCGCTCAAATGCGCCTGGATCCATTTCCTTGAGCGCACCGAGCAGGTTTCCGCGCCATTCATTCTCGGCAGTCGACTCGTCGTCTACTGGTGAAGAATCGATATCGGTGTCTTCCTCCACCGTCAGACGTTTCTCCTTCAACAGGGCAATTACTTGCGCTGCGACCTCGTCCGGACCCCTTTGCGAAATGCTTCGACCCTTCGGCGTTATCGCCCACAAACCTGTTCCGATATTTGCTATCAAACCAGCTTTGTTCAGGTCGGTCCGCGCCCACTCAAGATTCCACTTTACGACGGTCGTGCTGCGGCTTTTCGTCTCGTAGGGCAGATCTATCTCCTTATCAGTTAGGCCAATAATGGCGACCGCCTTGTCGTGGATTTCGTAATTCGCTCCTGAACCGCCCAATTCCTCTAATGCCCGTAGCGTTGGGCTATAGAGTTTCTTGCGCTGCATTTTGTCCCCCGCATCCCCTGCCATCATCACACCCCCTCAAACCACTCCCCATTGATGATCACCCGCTCGACAAGCACCTGCTCCGTGCGCACGCCCAGCCCCAGCGCCTTGAGCTTGTCGTTCAGCGCTTCGCCATCGATCAGCAAGATTTCTGGCGAGCGTTCGGCAGCCGCTTTCAACTCGGCTTCTTGCGTGAACTTGCCGGTGGTGATGAGCAGGCCTTTGTCCGCGCGACCGACCATGACGCCGCGCCGAAAATCTTCGACTTCTGCCGAGCTGATGCGCGCGCCACCGCGAATGCAGCGAAAAGAGACGCGAAAAGACAAAAAGCCGCCGCCGCCAAAGATGCCCATGCCTTCGATGCGCTCATTGGTATTGCCGACATCGATATCGTGCACGCCGTCTTTCTCCAGCAGGCGCAAGACCAGGCGCTGGAAAGCCTCGGCCGGCATCTGCTCGACGGTGTCGGTCAACCGGTCGCGCCAGCCAGTCAAATCGGCGATGAGCTGGGGCGTATCTTCGGGCGCAATCTGGATGATCTGCGGGTTTTCGGACGAGTCCATTATTTCCTCCTTTTTTGCGGGAATGAACAGCTTATTGACGAGCCAGGCTGGTGACGAGCAGGTCAAGCGCCAGGCGCGGCGCGATCCGCCCGGTCTTCATATCCTGGTCATAGCGCTGCAGCCGTTTGAGAATGGCATCGAGCTGGCGGATATCAAAGCGCTGGGCTTGGGCAGCCAGCTTGCCGGCCACGAACGGGTGCACGCCGAGCGCCGCGGCGACAGCATCTCGCCCGCCCCCGCCACCGCTATCGAGGTGGTCGCGCGTCATCAGCAGCAGACGGAATTGGCGCACAAACATGGCAAAGAGTCGGAAGCCGGGGTCGCGCGGGTCATCGTGCAGCGACTGATGTACCAGGCGCAAGGCTTGCTCGCCATGACCCTGCGCCAGCGCATCGACCAGCTTGAAAATGTCGGCTTCGGGCACATAGGGACAAAGCGCCGCCACATCGCGTTCGTCGATCGGTCGCTCGCCATCGACATAGCAGACCAGCTTGTGCAATTCGTTCTCCGCGCGCAGCAGATCCTGATTGACGATGCTGGCGATAGCGCTGGCGGCGGCGGGAGCGATTTCCCCCGCATATTCGTCGCGGGCGCGAGCGATGATCCAGCCAGTCAGGTCTTTGGGTTTGGCGAAGTGGCGGACGAAGCCGTTGGGCATGGTCTGCGCGGCTTTCAACACGCGGTTGCTGGCTCGCAGCGTCTCGTCTTCCACCAGCACCAGACGCGCATAGGCGGGCAGGTTAGGCAGCTCGGCGATGAGGCGGTCGCTGGACTTTTTGCCCGCGTTGCCAGCGCCCCGGCGGGTGATGTGGCGCAACAATCCGCGCGCGATGACCAGCCGCTTTTCCGCCAAGAAGGGCACGACCTTCACCGCCGAAACGATCTCGGGCACAGTCGCCGCCGTGCCATCGAACTCGCTGCGATTCAGGTCGCCATCTTCGCCCATGGCGGCGCGCATTTTCAGCAGCTCTGCGTCGCGCCTGATGATGTCTTCGCCATGAAAAATGTAGAAGGTGGGGGCGCTCATGCCTGCGCCTGCTGGGTGGCCACGCGGTGAAAGACCAGTCGCCCCAGATTGAAAGGCAACTGCCAGCTATGCCGTTTGACGCCGACCACTTGCATGCCGCCGACATCGCCCGCTGTGGTAAAGTGCCGCTGCAACTCTCCGCCCAGCGCCGGCGCTAGCATCAGAACCAGCGTCAGCAGAGACATGACCGAATTGAAGCGCTTCCAAGCCTGGCGGCGACCCAGCCCGGCGAATCCCGCGAAACCCACAGCAGTCGCCAAAAAGCTCGCGGTAACCAGGTTGGTGCCGCAGTTGGGGTGGACAGCCAGCCCGGTTTCGCCGGCAGCCATGCGTTCCAGCGCTTGAGTCGCGGCGCTTTCAACCAGCTCGCTCGGCACATCGCCAAGCAGGTAGAAGCCGTCGCTGTCGCTGCGCCCTGACAAGCGATGCCCTTGCCGATTCAAGATGTGGATGGTGGCATGTTCCAAGCCGTGATTGCGGCGGATGCGCAAGATGACAGGCTGCTGCAACAGGGGTGCGGCATGCGCTGCCAACTGCTCGATCGGCGACATGGCGGTTCCTTGCTCGTGACGGTCGATGCCGGCGAATCTAGCACAGATCGGCGCGGCTTGCGAGGCGCTGCTGCAACGGGCGGCTATGCTATAATCAGCCTCATGTCGCACCCTCCTGCCCCGCCCCATCCCCTGGTGCGCTTGCGAAGCCTGCTGCGAACGGGTCCTGTGCCCTTGGCGCTGCGCCTGCTCGACCAGCTTGCGCGGCGGACGACGGGCGCTCCTATCTGGCGGCTCTGCGCGGTAACACCCCAGCTGCATGTGGGCGGGCAGCATTACCGGCGCGGCTATGCCAAAATGCGCGACTATGGCATCACCGCCATCCTCAATATGCGCGGAGAACGCTGCGACCAGGCACAGGGCATCGGCGGAGAGCGCCATTTGCAGCTCGCCACAATCGACAATACGCCACCTTCGTTGGACGATCTGCGCTGCGGCAGCGACTTCATTCGGGCGGAAATCGCACGAGGAGGCAAAGTGTATGTGCATTGCGCGGTCGGCTGTGGACGCGCGCCCACCATGGCCGCCGCCTACCTGATCTCGACCGGCTTGACAGCGGATGAGGCGCTGCGGCGAATCAAAGCTGTGCGCCCATTTGTGCATCCGACGCCCGGGCAGCGTGAGGCGCTGGCTGCCTTTGCGGCTCGCTGCAACCGCGATGCCTCATGCCAAAGCTGATTATCACCGCCGACGATTGCGGACTATCCGAGGCCAACAACCGACATGTGCTCGATTTGCACGAGCGCGGCTACCTCAGCGCCGCCAGCGTCTTGACCAACTATCCGGCGCATCGGCACGCACTGGAGATCTTTCGCGATTGCCCAGAACTCGATCTGGGCGTGCACCTGAACCTGACCGATGGCGTGCCGGTCACCCAATTTGGTCCGCACCACTCTCATTTGTTGCGGGGCGACCGCCGTTTTCGCGACAAGTTCAGCCTGTTCCTGCGCGGGCTCTTCTTCAACAAAGACGCCATCCGCTGGATTCGCAACGAGCTTGACTTGCAATTGCGTCGCTGCCTCGATGCCGGCCTCGAGCCACAGCACATCACCACGCATCATCATTTTCATTCGCTGCCCATATTGCGGGAGATCGTGCACGAACTGGCGGCTGTGTATCGGGTGCGCTGGGTGCGCGGGCATGATTT
>DAOUJB010000321.1:0-2240 GCA_034423155.1 Anaerolineae bacterium
GTCCGCCAGCACGCCGGGGTCGACACCGTGCAGGTCGCCGGGAATTTCTTTGGCTATCGCGCCGACCTGATGATTTATGATCGCGGCTGCGGTTTTTCCGGTGAAGGCGGCGACGCGCTCGAGCCATTTTGGCAGGCAGAGGCAAACAGCAGCGGGCTGGGGCTGGGCTTGTATATCGCCGAGCGCTTCATCCAAGGCTGTGGCGGCAGCATACGCGTCAGCAGTTGGTTGGACAAAGGTACGCTCGTCAAAGTATCGCTGCCCACCCTGCCCTAACAAGCGCGGCACAATCTACCGAGAAATGCGATATGAGTCTGAACAAAGTCTTTGTCACGCGCAAATTGCCCGTGGCTGCATTGGAGAAGTTGGCGCGGCATTGTGAGCTGGATGTCTGGGACGGTTTTCTGCCGCCCGATTATGATATTCTGCTGAAGAAAGCGCCGTCGCTCGATGGTTTGCTGTGCCTGCTGACCGACCGCGTCGATGCCCAATTGCTGGCTGCGGCCCCGCGGCTCAAAGTCGTCAGCAACATGGCGGTTGGCTATGACAATATCGATGTATCGGCGGCCAGCGCGCGCGGCATCCCTGTCGGCAACACGCCGGGCGTCTTGACCGAGACCACGGCCGATTTCGCTTTTGCCCTGTTGATGGCGGCGGCCAGGCGCATCCCCGAAGCGCAGCAGTACATCCGCGCTGGCAAGTGGCAGACCTGGCATCCCACCGTGCTGTCGGGGCGCGATATCTATGCGGCAAGCCTGGGCATCATCGGTTTTGGGCGCATCGGACAGGCGGTGGCGCGGCGTGCAGCCGGCTTCGGCATGCGCATCCTGGCCCACAGCCGCGGACATAGCGAGCAGATCCTGGCGGCGGGCGCGGAGCCATGTGGCCTGGACGAGCTGCTGCGGCAAAGCGACTTCGTCAGCCTGCACCTGCCGCTGACAGACGAGACCCGGCAGTTCATCGGCGCGCGAGAACTTTCGCTGATGAAGCCGACAGCCATCTTGATCAATACGGCGCGCGGGGGAGTTGTCGACCAGGTAGCGCTTTATGAGGCATTGCGTGACAAAGCGATCTTGGCGGCTGCACTGGATGTTACCGACCCAGAGCCTATCCCGCTGGAAGACCCGCTGCTGAGCCTGGACAATTGCCTGGTTGTACCGCACATCGCCAGCGCCAGCGTGGCGACGCGTGCGAAGATGGCGCAGATGGCGGCGGACAATTGTCTAGCCGGATTGCGCGGCGAACCACTGCCCACTTGTGTAAATCCAGGTGTCTATGCCAGTCGTTAAGCGCGCGGACGATTTGGCGCGATTGCCCGCAAATCCAGTTGCAATTATACGCTCATCTAATACAATCCGCGTATAAATTGTCACAAGTAGTTTTGCGCGTCCTGTCCAGTGGGCAGGGCGTTTCGTATAGCATTCGCAGTTTTTTTGACGCCCCGCCCACATCCCATTGCGACGACCGCACAAGTGGCATCGGGGCTTCTGCATTATGAAAGGAATCGATCATGGCAGAACGACGCATCCAACTGACGCGGCGAGGGTACGAAAAGCTCCAGCGAGAGTTGAATATCCTCACCAGCGAAGAGAATTCCAAGGTCGCGGAGATGCTGGCGGAAGCCCGCGAAGACGACCAGGGCGAAGAAGCGGTATTCTTCGATGCCATGGTGTCCAAAGAGCGGCTCGATGAGCGCGTATCCCACTTGCAGAATGTATTGGCACGCGCCGAGATTATCGATGCAGACGCCGACATCCACACCGTGACGCCAGGCAACCGCGTCATCGTCTATGATAGTGGCGAAAAAGAAGAATTCGCGCTCGACCTGTTGGATACAGAAGAGATCACGCATGGGCGGCGCGGCGTCTCGCTGGATTCGCCCGTTGGCAAGGCGCTGCTGGGCAAGCAAGTCGGCGACCGCGTCAAAGTCGAGGTTCCGGATGGCACGGTCACCTATCGCATTCGCGGCATCGAAATGATCCCCGATGGCGACAATTAGCTGTTGACCGCGTCCATTTTCGGCAATTCATCCAGGTAGTCGAGCATGCTGCCGAGCAGATAGGGCGTCAGCGCCAGTGTGGCAGCGGCAACGACCGGTTCACTGCGCGCCAGGCTTTCGGCATCTTCGAGCAGTTGAATCAGCGCGTCGGTGACCAGCGACATCCAGCCGATCGTCTCGAGCATGACATCGCTGAGCAATTCGGGATCGCGCTGGGCATTCAGCACCAGCCACGATGCCG
>DAOUJB010000322.1:0-6252 GCA_034423155.1 Anaerolineae bacterium
TTCACCGTCTGCAGCGGCGACTGGACCATCTACAAAGTCGATGCGGAAACTGGCGACAGCATCAGCTTCGTTTTCGGCGTGCACGATGGCAATAGTCTCATCGCCGAAAGCACAGAGGCAGGCTTTGACTTGTTCGTTCCCGATCCCGATAGCGGCGCCCTATGGCAGCTCGACCAACGGCGACAAGCCCCGGTCAAAGTCGCTGAGGAGCTGGCAGCGCCCTGGGGCATCACGCGGCTGGATGACGATGTTCTGCTCGTCAGCGATACGCGAGCCAACGCTGTCTTCGCGATAAACGGCGACGGCGAACAGACCGAACTGGTCGAGGGGCTGCGCGCGCCCACTGGGATCGTCCGTCACGAAGACCGCCTGTATATCGCCAATGGCGGCAGCGCCCGGCGCGGCATCGAAGTCTTTGATCTGGAAAGCGGCGAACTGAATCCGCTGGTTTCGGGAATTCAAAATACCAGCAATATTGTGCTGGGAGCGGATGATTTGCTCTACTTCGCGTATGCGCTGGGGACGCGCGGCGTTGTCGGGCGGGTCGATCCGCTCCTGTGCCTGGATGATGGCTGCAACAGCGATGATATCGAGCCGGTGGTGTTTTCGGATGTGCCAGCGCCCTTGGCCATCACCCTGTCCGACGATCTGCGCTTGTTTCTGCACAGCCGCTTCCGCCCGGAATTCTACTGGGTGCAGCTGCCTGCCTAGCCGGCCCTATTCGCCGATGCCAACAGCATAGCGCTGATAATTGTCGCGCAAGGCTTGGGGCAGGCTCAGACGCAATTCCCAGCCCGAAGCGCTCGTCCGCTCCGACTCGATATAACCTTTGTCATACAACTCGGAATAGACCTGTCCGGCTTGGTAGGGAATGACAATATCCAGCTGGATGCGTTGCCGCGCTACGATCTGGGCGATATGTTCCCGCAGGGAGTCCAGCCTCAGCCCAGCGCGCGCGGAGATTGGCACGATGGCTTCGTACCTGTCGATGAGCGGCAGTTGTGGCGGTGCGCCCGGCAGGCGGTCGATCTTGTTCAGGACCAACAATCGCGGCATGTGGGCGGCGTCTATTTCTGCCAGGATATCTTCGACCGCTTCGATATGCTGGGCGGCATTGGCGTGGCTGATATCGACGACATGCAGAAGCAGATCGGCTTCGGTAACTTCTTCCAGCGTGGCGCGGAATGCGGCGATCAGCGTTGTCGGCAGCTTCTGAATGAAACCGACCGTGTCGCTTAGCAGCGCCTCACTGCCATCGGGCAAGTTGATTCGGCGCGTGGTTGGGTCGAGCGTGGCGAATAGCTGGTCGGCGACATAAATATCCGAGTCGCTCAGCGCGTTGATCAGCGTTGATTTGCCGGCGTTGGTATAGCCCACCAGCGCCGCCATGGGCAAGCCCGAATGCTGTCTGCGGGCGCGGTGCAGGCTGCGGTGGGCGCGCACTTGCTCCAGGTCGGTTTTCAATCTGGTTATTTTGCGGGTGATCTCGCGGCGGTCGACTTCCAGCTGCGTTTCGCCGGGACCGCGCAGCCCAACGCCGCCAGCTCCACCTCTTGCTGCACCGCCACCGGCTTGTCGCGCCAGGTGCGTCCATTGTCGAGTCAGACGAGGCAGGCGGTACTCGTATTGCGCCAGTTCAACTTGCAGCGCGCCTTCGCTAGTGCGGGCATGCTGCGCGAAGATATCCAAGATCAGCGCCGACCGATCCAGCAGACGCACCGATTCGCCCAGCAGCTTTTCGATCTCGCGTTGATGCCGGGGCGAAAGTTCATCATCAAAGATGACCACATTGGCATCACAGACGATCACTTGCTCGACGATCTCTTCCAATTTGCCCGTGCCGACCATGGTCTTGGGGTTGATGCGGCGCAAGGTTTGCTGCGTCTGCCCCACAACGCGGATGCCGGCCGTCTCTGCGAGCAGGGCCAACTCCGCAAGCGAGTCCGAGACCGAAATCAGGTCGTGACCCTGCCGCAGCGCCACGCCAACCAGGAAACCACGCTCGACATTTTCATCGCGCCGAAATGCAAAATCGGTCATAAGAGTCTCGGCTCTACGATATCGCCATCCAGTGCGCCGATGGACATGTCGATGGCTGCGTTCGCGCGCTCGGCATAGGCGGTTCGGCGCTGCGCCTTGTTTTTGATGCGCGTCTCCAGCGGCGGCAATATGCCCAGATTGGCTTTCATCGGCTGGAAGCGCCGGGCATCGGCATGCGTGACATAATGGCAGAGCGCGCCCAGCATCGTCTCTCGCGGTGGAATCCACGCATCCAAACCCCGCAGCTGCCGCGACAGGTTGAGCGCGGCCACGAAGCCCGTGGCGATATTGCCCACATAGCCTTCGATGCCGGTCAGCTGTCCAGCGAAGTAGAGCCGGGCTTGCGCGCGGAATTGCATGGTGGCGCAGAGCAGGGCGGGCGCATTTAGAAATGTGTTGCGGTGCATCTGCCCCATGCGGATGAACTCGGCATTTTGCAAGCCCGGCAACATGCGCAGGATCTCTCGCTGTCGTCCCCAGCGGATATTGGTTTGGAAGCCGACGATATTGTAGAGGCTGCCAGCCAGGTCGTCTTGCCGCAGCTGCACAACCGCAAAAGGACGCCGACCGGTATGTGGGTTGGTCAAACCGACCGGGCGCATCGGACCAAATGCCAGCGTATCTTCGCCGCGCTTTGCCAGCTGTTCGATAGGCACGCAGCCTTCAAAGAAGTTGGGGTCGTCGCGTTCAAAGTCGCGCAGCTCGATGATTTCGGCGGTCTGCAAGGCGCGCACAAAAGCATAATACTCGTCGCGTTCCAGCGGGCAGTTGATATAGTCCGCGCCATTTTGCTCGCCCCGCCCATAGCGATTGGCGGAGAAAGCGCTGTCCATGTCGATGCTGCTGGCGCGCACAATGGGCGAGATGGCATCGTAGAAATACAAATATTCCTCGCCGGTCAGCCTGCCGATCTCGTCCGCCAGCGCCGGAGATGTCAAGGGACCCGTGGCGACGATGCAGGCTTCGTCCAGCGGCAATGTGGTGACTTCTTCTCGGCAAATTTCGATATTGGGGTGGCTGTCGAGGATTTGCGTAACCTGTTCGGCAAAGCGTTCGCGGTCAACCGCCAGCGCGCCACCGGCCGGCACAGCAGTCGCCTCGGCGCAGCGCATCAGCAGCGATCCCAACGCGCGCATTTCGCTTTGCAGCAAACCGGTCGCACGGTCGGGCAGCTTCGAGCCGAGCGAATTGCTGCATACCAGCTCAGCCAGGCTGCCGCTGACATGCGCGCCAGTTGTCTGGGCCGGGCGCATCTCGTAGAGCAGCACACGATGCCCGCGCTCCGCCAGTTGCCAGGCCGCCTCGCTGCCAGCCAAACCGCCGCCGATCACAGTCACAGATTTTGACAATTCGCCGCCTCCTCGACCCTAGAGCTTGCGCAAGACGATGGATGCATTCTGTCCGCCCAAGCCAAAGCTGTTGGACATGATGGTGCGGATGCCGGGCACATCTCGCGCCGTGTTGGGCACATAATCCAGATCGCAGTTTGGGTCGGGCGTATGGTAATTGATGGTCGGATGCAGCACCTCGCGCGTCAGGGTCATCAGACAAGCCGCCAATTCTTGCGAGCCGCAGCCAGCCATGGCATGCCCGATCATGCTCTTGGTGGAATTGACGGGAATCTGGTAAGCCGCTGCGCCGAAGACTTGTTTGATCGCCGCTGTCTCAATGGCGTCATTGGCTTGCGTGGAGCTGCCGTGCGCGTTGATGGTTTCGATCTCACCGCTGTTGACCCGGGCATCGTCCAGCGCCCACTGCATGGCTCGTTTTGCGCCGCCACCTTGGGGGTCGGGCGCGGCGACATGATAGGCATCCGACGATGCGGCATAACCCAGTATCTCGGCATAGATATTTGCACCGCGCTGCAAGGCGCTTTCGATGCTCTCGACGATGAAGACCGCGCCGCCTTCGCCCAAGACGAAACCGGATCGGTCGCTGTCAAAAGGCCGGCTGGCGGCAGTTGGATCATCGTTATAGTCGCGCGTCAAGGCGCGGGTCGCGCTGAAGCCAGCCAGGATGTAGTCGATGATGACGGCATCCATCGCCCCCGCCAGCGCCAGATCGCACTTGCCCAGCTGGATGAGGTCGCAGGCTTCTCCCACCGCCTGGATGCCCGTTGCACAGGCAACAGAAGGCGTAATCAGCGGACCCACCGCGCCGAACATTTTGCTCACATAATGCGCCGGCATATTGGGCAATGCATTGACGATGCTGGTGGGGTTGGCGCGCCGATAATCAGAGTCACGCCAGGCGCGAATACCTTTTTCGCCGACTTCGTAGCTGCCCAACGTCGTGCCGATGATGGTGGCGGTGCGCTCGCCGATATCGCGCAGCTCGTCCCGTGACATACCAGCGTCTTCGACAGCCTGCTGCGAGGCCACTAGCGCGAATTGCGTGGCTCTGCCCATGCGCCGCGCTTCTTTGGGGCGAATCACCGCCGACGAATCGAAGTCTTTTACCTCGCCGCCGATGCGCACATCCAGGTGCTCGCTCTGAATATTCTGCAGCTTGCGGATGCCGCTTTCGCCGCGCTGCAAGGCATCCCAAAATGCCAGCTTGTCGCCCAAAGGCGAAACGACGCCCAAGCCCGTGATGACAACGCGCTTTTTTCCGCCCCGCGTCAGCTCCATTGTTTGCTCCGGCTCATTTGGCTTGCTGGGCGATGCCCGACCTGATCGCGCCGATGACATTCTCACGAACGGCGGTGCGGGCTTGCTGGATGGCATTTTTGATGCCGATGGGCGAGTTCTGCCCGTGCCCAATGATGACAACCCCATTGACGCCCAGCAGTGGCGCGCCGCCGATCTCGGATGTATCGACCTGGCGACGGATGCGCTTGAAAGCCGGCTGTGCCAGCGCGCCGCCTATGGTGGAAAGCACATCGTTGCGAAATTCTTGACGGATCAATGTCGCCACATAGTGCGCGGTCGCTTCGAACATTTTGAGCACGATGTTGCCAACGAAGCCATCCATCACGACCACATCAGCCACCGAGCCCATCAACTCGACTGGTTCGACATTGCCGACGAAATTGAGATTGCTGTGGCGCAGCAATTCCGCCGACTCGCGGATCAGCAGGTTGCCTTTGGTATCTTCCGCGCCATTGGAGAGCAGGGCGATGCGCGGCTGTGGACAATTGAGCACGCGCTGGGCATAGATGCTGCCCATGATGGCGAATTGCGGCACCCATTCTGCCCGCACATCGGCGTTCGCGCCGACATCCAGAAAGATCATGCGGTGGTGGTTGACCGGGAAAAGCGCTGATAGCACCGGGCGTTTGACGCCGGGGATGCGCCGCAAAGTCTTCAGCGTGGCGATGGCGTGCACGGCACCCGTATTGCCCATGGTGACAAAAGCATCGACCTCGCCGCGCTTGACCGCGTCCAGCGCCAGATAGATCGATGAAGTCGGGCTGGCTTTGAGCACATCGGTGGGCTTCTCGTCCATGGCGATATCATCTGGCGCATGCAAGATCTCCACCGCGCCGCCATTGACCTGGTGATTCTGCAGCTCGCGATCGATGCGTGCCTCGTCACCGACTAGCACGATGGTATCGCCGAATTCATTGGCAGCCAGCACGCCACCAGCAATGTCGTTTAGCGGGCGGCTGTCTGTCCCCATCGCGTCCAGCGCTATGCGCATTCGGTCCTTGCCTTCCAAAAATGTCGTTTAACAGCCCGTAAGCCGCGCCTATCATAGAGCAGGACAGCCCCTCGCTCAAGATTCAGTACGGGCGCGCTCTGCACGGCTATCGCATCAAAAAACTTACCACCGAGTGCACCGAGCAAAGGAGGAGTACACCGAGGGTTTGATTACAGTCATGCGAATAATGCTGTGTTTTGTGCAATTGCTGCACTGATGCCTGGCCCTAAGATGGAATAAAATTCCGAGTCAACACTATTCCGGCTGGCAGGTTGCATCATCACAGCGCAAACCATTGCTTCCCTCTCGGTGTACTCAAAAAAACCTCGGTGTACTCGGTGGTCAAGTTTTCGCGGCTAGAACCTTGCGCAGGGTTTCATTTTGATGCGATTGCCCTGGCGCTCGAGTCCGCTGCACTTGACATCGTTGCTGCGCGGCGTATACTCTTTGGCAGGAAAGCCCTGATGGCGGAACTGGCAGACGCGCACGGTTGAGGGCCGTGTCCTTAACGGGGTGGAGGTTCGAGTCCTCTTCAGGGCATTGAACAGCTCGCCAGGGTGGCGGGCTTTT
>DAOUJB010000323.1:0-1606 GCA_034423155.1 Anaerolineae bacterium
GTCGGCCATTTGGTCGCTGCTGAGGTGTTCGCCGCCGATTGGCAGCATAAATGCGTGCACTTCGTCCAATTGCTCGGCGATGGACAAATCGGGCGGGGCATTCAGCGCGCCCAAATGCAGCACGGTTAGCCCGTTGGGATATTCAATGATGTAAGCCACATTATGCAGGATGCGGGCTGCTGCTTCGTCATAGCGGTGCAGTGGCAAACCCGTCACAAAAAGCTCGCCGACTTCGTATTCGCCCGCGCCAGTGATTGTGTATTGGCGGTCGCGAATATGCGCCAGTTGCTGCGCTTCTGCCCCGCGGCTGAGCGTTACCAGGTCGGCTTTCAGGTGCAGCGCTGCCAGGCGCTCGCTGGGCAGATGCGGGTCTGTCAAGACGCTGGGTTGTCCGCGCTCGGCGATGCGAAAGCAACTTCCGCCATAATAGGTGATGTCCAAAATGCCGCTCCTTCTTTGCGATCTGGCGCGCCCTTTGTCCTTGTACCACAGCGGGCGCATTTGACACAGAGCCGACCTCAATCTACCAGCTTGCCCCATTCGTCCAAGGCGGCGGTCAATTCCGCTTCGGCATTTGTATAGGCTTCGCCCAGCGCTCGCACCTGGTCGGCGTCTGCAGAACGGCTGGCGGCTTCCAACTGGCTGGTGATCTCGCTTAGGCTGGCTTCCAGACTATCAATTTGCGCTTCCAGTTCTTCGGCGCGGATGCTGGCTTCATAGGGGTTGAGTCCATTGACTTTGCTTTTGTAGCTGGCTGGGCGCTTGCCGAGCTGGCTGTTGGTTTCGGCGCTGCCCGCATCATCGGGCGACTGCTGACGATGTTGACGCGCGCGCAGGTGTTGCTGATAGCCGCCAGCGGTCATGCAGAGCTCGCCGGGCAGCAATTCCCAGACCTGCGTGGCCAGAGCGTCGATCAGATAACGGTCGTGGCTGACGAGCAAAATCGTCCCGCCGAAGCGAGCCAGCACCGCTTGCAGCACATCCTGGCTGTCGATATCCAGGTGGTTGGTCGGCTCGTCCAACAGCAGCAGGTTTGCGCCTTGCAGCGACAGCTTCGCCAGCGCCAGCCGTCCCCGCTCGCCGCCAGAAAGCGACGACACCGGACGGAAGACATCTTCGCCGCTAAACAGAAAGCGCCCAAGCCAGTCGCGCGCCTTTGAATTGGGCATGGGCTTGATTCGAAAGAGCTCGTCCAGCAGTGAGTTGTTGGCTTCGAGATTTTCGTGCGCCTGGGCGAAGTAACCGGCTTTGACGCGCGCGCCCAGCTGCACCGTGCCCGCCAGCGGCATCAGCGCGCCACATAATGTCTTCAGCAGAGTCGATTTGCCGATGCCGTTGGGACCGATGATGGCGACTGTCTCGCCGCGCAGCACCAGCAAATCGGCCAGCGTCAGCAGGGGGCTCTCCGCAGCATAGCCGATCTGCAATTCGCGCGCGATGATGACCTGGTCGCCACTGCGCTGCGCCACCCCCATGTCGATGCGCATCTGCCTTCGGTTTTTCGGACCGCTCTCCAGGATAAGCCCGCGCTTGCGCATGGTTTCCAGCTTTTTGAGGCGGCCTTTGGCTTGGGCGGTGCGCTGGCTGCCCATGTGCCGGCGGATGA
>DAOUJB010000324.1:0-1895 GCA_034423155.1 Anaerolineae bacterium
ACGACCTGCGCGCGCACGAATCGACCTGGGACGAGCCGATTCACAGCAATTATCGCGGCATCGAGGTCTATGAATGCCCGCCCAACGGACAGGGTTTGACGGCGCTGATCGCCATGAATATCGCCCGCGAATTCGAGCTGGACGCGCTCGCTTGGGATTCGCCGGGGCGCATTCACTTGATGGTCGAGTGCATGCGGCTGGCCTGGGCGGATGCGCACGAATACATCGCCGATATGCGCTGCGCCGATGTGCCGGTCGCCGCGCTGCTCAGCGAAGAATATGCCGCCAAACGCGCCGCGTTGATTTCGCGCGAGCGGACACTCGACCCGCCGCCGACTCCGGGCGTTTTGCCAGGCGGCAGCGACACGATTTACCTGACCGTCGTGGATGGCGCGGGCAACGCCTGCAGCTTCATCAAGAGCCTGTACATGGGCTTCGGCGTGGGCATTGTGGCCAAAGGCACGGGCGTGTGGCTGCAAAATCGCGGCGCGGGCTTCTCGCTGCAAGCAGGCCACCGCAACTGCCTGGCGCCGGGCAAGCGGCCTTATCACACGATTATTCCGGGCCTGGCGCTGAAAGACGGCGCGCTGTGGGCGAGCTTCGGCGTCATGGGCGGTTTCATGCAGCCGCAGGGACATTTCCAAGTGATGAGCGGGCTGATCGATGACGGGCTGAATCCGCAGCAGGCGCTGGATCGTCCGCGCTGGATGCTGCGCGATGGCACGCCCGGCGGCGACTTGCTGGTGGAAGAGGGGCTGCCTTACCAGACGCTGGCGGCGCTGGCGAGCATGGGGCATCGCCTCGTGCCAATTGCCGGGCTGCGGCGTGGGATGTTCGGGCGCGGACAGGTGATTCGCGCAGTGGATGGCGTGCTGCACGGCGGCAGCGAGCCACGGGCGGACGGGCAGATGGCGGGATTTTAGCCCGCTTATTGATGCATCTCGTAGGGGCGAGGCGCTGACTCGCCCGAAATTGCCTCTGCGGCAATCACTGTCTTCATTTGCCACCACCCCACACAATACGCTATGCTCTTTTCAGCATCCCACCCACAAAAGGAGTCTTATCATGTTTGTAAAACGTATTCTTGTCCTCGTGGCGCTCCTCGCGCTGCTTGTCACACCGTCCCTCGCCCAGGACGAAACCACCATCACCTGGCTTTCGCTGGGTTGGCCCGTTGACGATGTTATCGCCGCCTTTGAAGAAGCCAACCCGGACATCAATGTGGAAGCGGAGCAGGTCGGCTTCAACGATCTCTTCGCGCAGATTCAAGTGCGCCTGGGCGCTCGCTCGCCCCTGCCCGATGTCATCTCTGTCGATGTGCCGCTGGTATCCGCCTATGCCTTCCGCAACTGGCTGCTGCCCTTGGACCCCCTTTTCACTGGGGACGAGGTCGAAGATTGGCTGCCGGCGGCGGTTGATGCTGGTTCTTACGAAGGCACGCTCTATGCCGCGCCTGTCAGCACATCGACTCAGCTGCTCTTTTATAACAGTGGCTGCTTCGAGCGCGCGGGCTTGATGCCGCCGGGCGCAGACGACCGCCTGACCTGGGAAGAGATCGCCGATATCGCCCAGCAGATGACCTTTGATGACGATGGCGATGGTACGCCCGATGTCTGGGGCTTCATCTGGGAACAGATGGTGCGCATCTATCAGCTGCAAGCCCTGCCCGAATCGCTGGGTGGCGCGGCCATTGGCGAAGATGGCTTGACCGTCGATGGTGTCATCAACTCGCAGGAATGGATCGATGCCTTTACCTACTATTACAACATGTTCAATGTGTGGAATGCCGCGCCCCAGGGCGAAGAATTCTGGCCCGCCGACATCTTCGAGACGGGCAACATCTGCATGTTCGTGGGCGGACCGTGGAATATCCCGCGCTTCGCCAACAATGCCGA
>DAOUJB010000325.1:0-2548 GCA_034423155.1 Anaerolineae bacterium
GCTATCTTGGGCGGCGTCATATAAGCGCGCTTGGAATGGCTGAGGCCCGCGCCCAGCATCGCTTCCAGAAACTTCAACTGCACGCGCGCCGGGTTCAAGAAGGGCACGCCCAGTTCGGCCTGGCAGGCTTCGGGGATTTCCAGGAAACCCATGCTCATGCAGCCGACGATGAGGGTATCGGCGCGGTCATTTTCGATTGCCTTGCGCGCCTCGCCCAGCGTCGCTTCGATAGCCAGCTCGCGGTCATGGTGCAAATCCAGCACGGGGATGTTGACAGCGCGCACGCTGGCCAGCTTGTCGCCGCCGCCGCTGTTTTTGAGCGTCTCTTCCAGCGGACCGATGACGCTGTCGGTGACGGTGATAACGCTGTAACGCCGCCCGACCGCCGATGCCATCAAGGCAGTCGCCTGCCCAGCGCCGACCACGGGGATATCGACGATCTCCCGCAGCGCGCCCAAACCTGGATCGCCATAACAGCCCAGCAAGATGCCATCCCAGCCATCGGCTTGCAATTCATGCGCCCGCTGCACCGTTTCGGGAATGGACAGGTATTCTTCGTACATGCTTTCGATGCTGCCCGGTCCTTCGGGAATGTCTGTGATATCGACTTCGGTGTCGCGCGCGGCATGGCGCTGCAAATACGCGCGGCGGCGGGAAAGTTCGGCTTGTCCTGCTTGCGTGCGTCCCATCGGTCCAGATACCAGATAGATCAGTTTCATGTGTATTCCTTTTTGGGCGAGTCATTCGTCGCCCCTGTTTGTCTCCTATGATTTTTCCTGCAGGGGCGATACAAGTATCGCCCACCAAGAATAGGATGTGTCAAGTAATGGACGAGACAAGTCTCGCCCCTACAAGCAATTCCGGAGGATTAGATCTTTTCCACCGCCGCCCTGGCGATATTCGCAGCCGACTCCAGCGCCCAGGCCACGCGATTGACGCCGCGAACGAGATGCGTCCGCGTGACGCGCCGCATGTGAAAATCGGCTTTGGCAAGATCCAGCGCCGGCGCCAGATCGGGCAGCTGGGGCACGCGCATGGCCGGCTCGGTGCGGAAGCGTCCCTGCCGCGTGAAGTTGATCAGCACCAGCTCGCGCGCCATAGCCAGCAGGGCATCGTTGACCGCGCGCACGGCAGCATCATCAACCGCGCCATCCGCCAACTCGTCAGCAGCCGCATAGAGCCCATCCAGCGCATTGTTTAAGTCGGCCAGCGCAGCGGTCGCCGGCGAAAAATCGACTTCGTCGCCGGCCGCCGCCGCATATTCCGCCAGCGTATCGGCGAATTCGGCTGTCAGGGCGCGGAAGTCATACGGGTGCAGCGGGTTGTTCAGCAGGCGTTGCAGCGAAGCCGCATACACGCGCAAGTCGCGCATCAGGTTGTCTTTGTCGGCGATTTCCAGCGTGTCGTTTTCGGTATGCCAGGCGATGTTCGCGCCACAGCCGCCCACCGCGTAATAGCCCATCTCTTCTGCTTTGGAAAGCGGCATGGACGACAGCAGCATGAACAAGCTGGAGATGCCGATGTTGTTGAAAGAATAGTCGCCGGCCTGGTGCGGACGCTCGCCAGTGAAGCCCAGCCCGGTCGAGTCCAGCACCGTCTGTTTGGCGAAGTCGTGCGCCTCGCTCATGATGGTTACGCCGCGATATTCGGTCGCCCAGCGGCAGCCCGGCGAGTCGATATTCATCTGCGCCACGCAATCGCGCGCCAGGTCCAAGCCATATTGATCGGCATACCAGGTTGATGCGCCGTAGCGCCCGGTCGAATGCCCCGACCACCAAGCCACGCGCAGCGTGCGCGCCAGGTTGTCAGCCTGGTTGTGGAAGATGCGCGCCAGCTCCAACAGGGTCGCATTGCCCACCGCGTTGTCGCCGATGCCCACATCCCAGCTATCCACATGCCCGTGCACCAGCACAAAGCGCTCGGGTTCGATGTTGCCTTTGATCTCCGCCACCAGGCAGGGACATGCAAACCAGCCCTCTTTCAGCTGCGTGTGCAGGGTGGCTTCGCTCTCTCCGTTCGCCATGCGCCGCATCAGGTCTTCGCCATCGGGACGGTTGATGGACAAGACGGGGATCTTGGGCTGGCGCTGATAATTGTCCAGGTCGGGCGCGCCCCAGATGGTCGTGCAGATGCCCCAGTGGATGTCGACGCCGGGATTGATGAAGATCGCGCCGATGGCCCCCTGATTTTGGAAGTACCAGACCGGCGGCGGACCGCCAAAGCCATCGCAGACGACAATCTTGCCGCGCACATCGACTTCGGTAACCGGCGTGAAATCGAAGAAATCGGCGCTGCGTCCGGCTGCGAAACCTTCGATGCGCACCATCTCGCCAGTGACGCCGGCTGCGGGCGTGCTGATAGAAAAAGCCGGCGTCTTGGCGCGGTAGGATTTGTTGCCCAGCGCCAGCGATGCCCGCACCGGCACGCTCAAAAATAGCTCGGGCATGTGCATCTCGTGCGGGATGCCCAGCGCTTCCAACCGCCCGGCGATGGCTTCAAAGGCTTTGCGCTCGTCGGCGGATGACGATTCGCGCACCAGGCTGGTGAA
>DAOUJB010000326.1:0-14202 GCA_034423155.1 Anaerolineae bacterium
TTCTTCGCGCAGCGCCTCATGCCCGCTCATGTTGATCTTGCCATCAATGAACGCGCCTTCTTCGGTGGTCAGCGCCGATGCGGTGATATCGCCCCAGATGCGCCCGGTGCGCAGCAGTTGCACTTTGTTGCCGCAGACATTGCCACGCACGCTGCCGGCGATAGAGATGTTACGGGCGTTGATGTCGGCGTGGATATCGGCGGACTCTCCCACCAGGATATTGCCGCTGATCTCCAGCGCGCCGCTGAATTGTCCATCCATGCGCACATTGCCGCTGCTGGTGAAGACGCCTTCGATATGGGTGTTCGCGCCGATGACAGTGTCAAAGCCGATCAGTCGCCCGGCTGGCACGAGTGCGGCCGGTTCTGGCGCGTCGGCTTCGGCTTGCCCGCGGCGATTGGCAAAAAAGGCGCTCATGATGCTCTCCCTTGGTTGGCTCTAAAGACAGGTCTTTCAACCCCAGACCCGGTCCCTCCCCGACGGATCGGAAAGAGGAGTCTCAGCTTCAGCCTCCCCCTGACCTGTCGGGGGGACCGAGGGGGGTGATTGTTGGCGCGCTTCGTGCAGACGAAAATGCTCCAGTCGCGATAGCTCGCGGACTTGTTCGGCAGCGCGGTAACTGCTGCGCACCAGCGGACCGCTCTCCACCCATTTAAATCCCATAGCCAAGCCCGCTTCGCGCAGCTCGTCGAATTCTTGGGGCGTATAATAGCGCTCGATGGGCAGGTGGCGTTTGCTGGGCTGCAAGTATTGTCCCAGCGTCAAGATGTCAACGCCGACCGCTGCCAGGTCGCGCATAGTTTCGCGCACTTCATCGGGCGTTTCGCCCAAGCCCAGCATGATGCCGCTCTTGGTCAGCACCAACCCGTCCATGCGCTTGGCATTTTGCAGCGTAGACAGCGCCCATTCATAGCGGTCTTGCGGCTGGACGCGCTTGAAGAGCCGCGGCACTGTTTCCACATTGTGATTGAGGATTTCTGGCTGGGCGTCCATCACCATCTTCAGCGCGAACTCGTTGCCTTTGAAATCGGGGATGAGCACTTCTATGGAGCAACCCGGCTGCAACTGGCGGATACGGCGGATGACCATGGCGAAGATCGGCGCGCCGCCATCGGCTCGTTCGTCTCGATTGACGCTGGTGATGACGACATGCTGCAAGCCCATGGCGCGGACGCTTTCGGCGATGCGGTTGGGCTCGCCCCAGTCGAGCGGGCTGGGACGCCCGGTCTTGATATCACAAAAGCCGCAGCTGCGCGTGCAGGTATCGCCCATCATCAAGAAAGTGGCGGTGCCCTTGCCCCAGCATTCGCCCAGGTTGGGGCATTGCGCTTCTTCGCAGACAGTGTGCAGAGTCTTGCTGCGCATGAGGTCGCGCACGCGCTCGTAATTTTCTCCACTGGGCGCGCGCACGCGAATCCAGGGCGGGCGGCGGCGCGGCGATTTTGGGTCGGGCTGCCAGTCGGTCGCGCTGGTTATGGGGATCGTATCGGGCTGGATGGTCGGCTGCAAAAGTGACCTCCGCAATAACTCAATGCTCATCAATTGTAGCAGCGCTTGCCGAAACTGCCAGTCCCGGCGCGGACAGCGTGCCGTATGTTATGCTCTTGTCCATACGCAGGCTGCGGGAAAACGATGCGCGCCATCACGCTGGAAAAAGTATGCAAAACCTATTATGACAAGAGCCGCCGGCTGACCCCCGTGCTGGCTATAGAAGACTTCGACCTGCATATCGACAATGGCGAGGCGGTTGTCCTGCTGGGTCCCTCGGGCTGTGGCAAGACAACTTTGCTGCGCTTGATCGCTGGCTTGGAGCAGCCCGACAGCGGTCGCGTTCTCTATAACCAGGTGCCGCTGGATGCCATACCGGTCGAGGAGCGCGGCATCGGCATGGTCTTCCAGAATTATGTATTGATCCCGCACTGGGAGAGTCGGCGAACGGTCGGCTTTTTCCTGCGGCTGCGCGACCGAGAAGACGAAGTGCCCGCGCATGTCGAAACAGTCGCCAAGATCACCGGCGTCGAAATCGAAAGCTTGATGGGACGGTTCCCGCGGCATCTGTCTGGCGGCGAAAAACAGCGCGTTTCTATCGCTCGCGCCTTTGCCCGCGACCTGGAACTGCTGCTATTCGACGAGCCCTTCGCCAACCTGGATGCCAAATTTCGAGGCCAAGCGCGCGTCGAGCTGAAGCGGCTGATCCAAGAATTCAATGTAACGCTGGTGTATGTTACGCACGACCAGGTCGAAGCCATGAGCGTGGCCGACCGCATCGTCGTCATAAACGCCGGGCGCATCGTCCAGAGCGGCACTTATCAGGCGCTGCATGACGACCCCGACAGCCTGTTCGTCGCCGAATTTCTGGGTACGCCGACCATCAACAGCTTCTGGGGGCGGGTCAGCCAGGGCTATTGGGATGGCAGCTATATGGGTCGGGCGCGCCTGCCCTGCCCGCATCCCGATGGCAGCGAAGTCATCCTGGGCATTCGCCCGAAGTTCGTTCATCTGACCGCGGCGGGCGAAGGCATCCCGGCCACAGTCGAGCGCACCATCCCCTTCTATGCGGAGAAATATCGGCTGTTGGAGGTCTGGCTGCGCAAGCGGCGCTGGCGCATCAAGGTGGGGCTGGCGGACAGGCATGCGCCCGGCGATACCATACACTGCCGGCTCGATTGGGACAAAGCGCAATTCTTCGATGCCAAGACGGGCGCGCGCATCCGCTAATCAAAAACCACAAGTTCGCGCAGATTTTCGAGCGTAGCGGGCCCAATGCCGGGCACGGCGTCCAGATCGTCCAACGCTGCAAAGCCGCCGGCCTCGTCGCGGTATTCGATTATGCTGGCGGCGGTAACAGGTCCGATGCCGGGCAGCGACTCCAACTCGGACTGCGTGGCGCTGTTGATGCGCACTTTCTCGCCACCCATAGGGGTCGGCAACTCGACATCGTCAGCGTCAATGGCCGGCAGGTGAATCTGGTCGCCATCGCGCAGGAGGCCCGCCAGGTTGATGCGATCCTGGTCGGCATTGTCGGTGGGGCCACCAGCGGCGTTTATCGCATCGGCGACGCGGCTGCCTGCTGGCAAGTTATAAGTTTGCTGCGGATTGGCGACCTCGCCCGTCACATACACCTGCAGGGGACCCGGCGTTGCGCTGGGCATGGGCGTGGCGGTGGGTGCCGGCGGCAGGATGGTGATGCGAACCGGCTCGGGGCGCGAAAGCCACAAGAGCGCAGCAACGACCGCGATCACGGACAAGAAGGCGACAAATAGCGAGATTGTCGCTTTGGCAGAAAGTTGTGAGGACTGCGAGTCACCCATGTTGACGCGAGCGCGCTGTTGGCGGCTATTCTTCAACCCAGACGGGTAAATGTCCCAGCGAAACGATGTCATGCCACTGCGCGCGGTCGCCTTCAGTGAAGATGGCGGCTTCGGCAACGACCATCGCCTGCGCTTTGCTCATGATCAGCCGCATGCCCTGCAAGGTGCTGCCCGTGGAGATGACATCGTCGATGATCGCGACGCGCTTTCCTGCGACCTGCTGACGGTCTTTCTCATCCAGGTAAAGCGTTTGCGCTTTCCCAGTGGTGATGCTCAAAGTCTCGCTTTGCAGGGCATCGCCCATATATGGTTTGTGCGATTTGCGCAGGACGATATAAGGCAAGCCCAGCTCGGTGCTAAGCATATGCGCCAGCGGGATAGACTTCGCCTCGGCTGTCACCAAGACATCGATATCGCGGTCGCACAGCTTGCCTGCCAATTGCGAGCCAGCGGCATTGACGAATTCGGCATCGCCCAAAATGTTGAGGATGGCGATTCTGACGCCCGGTTTGATTTCCATCAGCGGCAGATCGCGCCGGATGCCAGCAACTTCGACAGTATAGTGCTCGTCCACCATAGGGTTTTCCGATCCTTTCGCTGCGATACCGATGCGCAGGTTAACAGCCGCCTTGGCAAAGACAACACTTGCGCCAATTCAGCTGGCTGCTTGGTTCCCGTTGGTGATCTTGCCATCATCCAGCAGCAATACGCGGTCCATCTGGTTGGCCAGCGACCGGTCATGCGTTACCAGCACGACGGTGGTGCCATTATCGTCGCGGATGGAATTGAGCGCGGCCATTACCGTTTCTCCCGAATGCGAGTCGAGGTTGCCGGTCGGTTCGTCGGCCAGCAAGATGGGCGGGTCGTTGGCCAGGGCGCGGGCGATCGCCACACGCTGCTGCTGCCCGCCACTTAGCTCGTTGGGCTTGTGATTGAAGCGTCCGCCCAAGCCCAGCATATCCAGCAATTCTTTGGCGCGACTGAAGGGCTGATGTCGGCGCATCTGGGCGAATTCCACCGGCAGCGCCACATTTTCAACCGCGGTCAAGGTGGGGATGAGGTTGAAGAATTGGAAGACGAAGCCGATCTTCTGGTTGCGGATATCCGTGAGTTGGTTTTCATTCATGCGCGAGATTTCCACGCCATCGATTTCTACACTGCCGGCGGTAGGGCTGTCCAAGCCGCCGATGATGCCCAGCAGGGTGCTCTTGCCACTGCCCGAGGGACCGATGATGCCGACCATTTCGTTGCGGTGAATCTCCAGGTTGACGCCGCGCAGGGCGTGCACAATATGCGCCCCCAACTTCAACTGGCGCGTCACTTCGCGGGCGCGGATGACCGGCTTCTGCATGGACCTTATCCCTTGTGCGCTGTCAGCTAGACCTCGTTGATGATGCTGAAGATCATGGGACGGCGTTTGGTCTCGCTATAGATCAATTTGCTGAGGCTCTCTTCGACCAAGTTCTGGCGGTTGCCGTTCATGCGCTGGTTGCTGTTGACAACGCGCGTTACCTTGTTGCGGATGTTGTCGAAGAAGTCTTCGGCATCTTTCACATAGACGAATCCGCGCGAGACAATGCGCGGCTGCTCCAGCAATTTGCCGCTGCGCCGGTCGACATTCACGCTAACCAGCACGAAGCCATCTTGCGCCAGAATCTCACGGTCGCGGATGACGGCTCGCCCAATATCGCCAACACTGCTGCCGTCGACGAAGACATAGCCGCCTGGCTGCCTTTCGCCCACTTTGATACCGCGACCATCCAGCTCGACGGTCGTGCCATTTTCTATTGTCGTGACCTGCTGGTCAGACATGCCGTTGTCGACCGCCAGCTTGGCGTGCAGATGCAGATGGCGGACTTCGCCATGCACCGGGATGAGGTGCTTGGGTTGGGTCAAGTTGAGCATCAAGCGCATTTCTTCTTGGCAGGCGTGCCCAGAAACATGTACCGATTCGATGGCGTCATAGATGACATCGGCACCGCGCTCGATGAGGCGATTGATGGTGCGGTAGACCATTTCTTCGTTGCCGGGGATGGGATGCGACGAGAAAATGATGGTGTCGTTTTTGCGCACATCCAGTTGACGATGACGCCCGGCCGCCAGCTTGCCCAACACGGCGGAGGGCTCTCCTTGCGAACCCGTCACCATGAAAACGATCTTGTGTGCTGGCATTTGCTGGGCTTGCGCGACTGTGACCAGCAAATCGTCGCTAACATCCAAATAGCCGAGCTTGCGCGCGATTTTGGCGTATTCTGACATGGTGTAGCCGGTTATGCAGACTTTGCGTTTGTGCGCGCGCGCCACATTGACCACCTGTTGCACACGCGACATCAACGAGGCAAATGTGGCGACCATGATGCGCCCTTTCGCCTTGCGGAAAACGCGGTCCAAAGCCGGCGCGATCACCGCTTCCGACTTCGTCCAGCCCGCTTTGTCGCTGTTGGTGCTGTCGGCCAGCAGCAGCGCTACGCCGCGCTGGGCAAAGCCGGCCAGCCGCGCATAGTCGGTTTTGCGTCCGTGCACCGGCGTGTTGTCGAACTTGTAATCGCCTGTATGCACGATCATGCCAAAGGGGGTGTTGATGCCATAGCCGACGCAATCGGGGATGCTGTGGCAAACATGGAAGCTCTCCAGCTTGAAGGGGCCGACCTGGATTTTGTCGCCCGCTTCGAATATGTTGAGCTTGGTCGTTTTCAGCAAGCGCGCGCTCTTGAGCTTGACCTGCAGCAAGCCGGCTGTCAGCGGCGTTGCATACAGCGGCAGATTTGGGAAGGCTTTGATCAGGTGGGCGGTCGCGCCGATGTGGTCTTCGTGCCCATGCGTGAAGCACACGCCATGCAGCTTGATATCGTCCCGCTCTTGCAACCAGCGGAAATCGGGGATGATGTAATCGACTCCGTGCATGTCGTTGGCGGGGAACATGATGCCGCAGTCGATGAGAAAGCCATCGCCGCCATATTCGAACAGTGTCATGTTTTTGCCGATCTCGCCCAAGCCGCCGATCGGCGTGATTTTGAATTTCTGTTTTCGTGCCATGATTTCTTCGCTCCAAATGCAAATTGCCCGTCAAGCGATGCCGCGGGCTTGTGTGTGGTCTATGGTATTGCTGTACAGATGGTGGATAAATGCTCCCTTGTTATGCCGTTGCGGTATCCTGCTAATCATGCCTTGGCCTGGCATGTCATGGTCTGCTTCGGGCCAGGTCAGTCTAGCACAGGCTCGAGGCACGGTATAGACCTGTTTCTTTTGAAGTCAGGCCAATCGCATCAATAGTTTTAACCACCGAGTGCACCGAGCAAAAGATGAGTGCACCGAGTGTTGGATTACAGACCTGCGTAGACAGGCTGCGCTTAGTTCGATTGCGGTGTGATTTAAACGGCTTCGGACTACATCAGATTATTTGATGTCTGGTTTGCGCTGAGTATGTGGGGCCGACACAATGCAAATCCTTCGCTTTCCCTCGGCGCACTCAAATGCACTCGCTGAACTCGCTGGTAAATTGTTAGAGACACCATGCTTGCATAAGCTCACATATTGATGCTACTGCCCGGCCGGGCGCATGAATATGCCTGTTTAACCCGGCGGCAATTATGCTATAATGCCGCGATTGTCATACACAGCCGACAACAGGAGGCGCGCGCGCAATGGCTTACGACAAGATCACAGTGCCCGGCAGCGGGGAGAAAATCAGCTTCGCCAACGGGACGATGCAAGTGCCGGACAACCCTATCCTGCTCTTCATTGAGGGCGATGGCATCGGCTATGACATCATGACTGCCAGCAAACGCATTTGGGATGCGGCTGTGGAAAAAGCTTATGGCGGCAAACGGCAGATCAGCTGGATGGAAGTCTATGCGGGCGAAAAAGCAGCGGACGTCTATGCGGGTGACTACATGCCCGAAGAAACTTTCGAGGCATTCCGCGAATATAAGGTCGGCATCAAAGGTCCATTGACCACACCCGTCGGCGGCGGATTTCGCAGCCTGAATGTGACTTTGCGCCAGGTGCTCGATCTGTACAGCTGTGTGCGTCCGGTGCGCTGGTACAATGGCGTGCCCAGCCCGCTCAAGCAGCCGCAAGATATTGATGTCGTCATCTTCCGCGAGAATACGGAAGACACATACGCCGGCATCGAGTTCGAGTCGGGCACGCCGGAGAATGCCAAGCTGGCGAAGTTTCTGCGCGAAGAGATGGACGCGACCAATTTCTTTGAAGATGCTGGACTGGGCATCAAGCCAATCAGCCCTTTCGGTAGCAAACGTCTCATCCGCGCGGCCATCCAGTATGCCCTTGACCGCAAGCGCAGCAGCGTAACCCTGGTGCACAAGGGCAACATCCAGAAGTTCACCGAAGGCGCATTCCAAAAATGGGGCTACGAACTAGCCGCCGAAGAATTCCCCGAACAGACGATCTCCTGGGATGAGGTGGCGAGCCAGCATGACGGCTCCGTGCCCAATGGCAAAATCCTGGTGCAAGATACCATCGCCGACATCATGTTCCAGAAGATGCTGCTGCGTCCGCGCGAGCACGATGTGATCGCCACCACCAACCTGAACGGCGACTACCTGAGCGATGCGCTGGCGGCGGAAGTGGGCGGCGTTGGCATCGCGCCTGGCGCCAACATCGGCGACGAGATCGCGCTCTTCGAAGCCACGCACGGCACTGCGCCCAAGTACACCAACCTGGACATGGTCAATCCTGGCCCGCTGCTCTTCAGCGGCGTCATGATGCTGGAGCACCTGGACTGGTTCGAGGCGGCTGAGCTGATCACCTGCGCTTACGAAAAGACCATCGACCAGCGCTATGTGACCTACGACTTTGCGCGCCAGATGGAAAATGCCACCAAGGTGCCAACCAGCGAATTTGCCACGCGCATCATTGAGAATATGGATTCGGTCTAGCGGCTATTCGAGGCTGTCCAACCATTGCCGCAACTGCGCTTCTAGCCCATCGCGCACCTTGACGAAGGCCGCCAGCACAACTTCGTCATCGCCAGCGACCGCGGCTGGATCGGGGAAGCTCCAGTGGATGCGCCGGGCAGGTCCGGGGAATAGCGGGCAGTTTTCGGCCGCGTTGTCGCAGACGGTGATGACAAAATCAAAAGACTGCGCCAGGTATTTGTCGATGTGGTCGGAGCTTTGACCGCTGATGTCGATGCCGCGCGCGTCCATGGCTCGAATGGCATAGGGATTGACAGAGAAAGGCTGTGCGCCGGCGCTGCAGACTTCGACGCGTCCGTCCGCCAGATGCCGCAACAAGCCTTCGGCCATCTGCGATCGCGCCGAATTGGCTGTACACAAGATTAAGACGCGCAGTTTCCTGGTCATGGTTTGGCTCCTAGCGAGTGAGTCTGTCTTGCGCGCTGGCGAATCGTTGCGATAAAAATAGCGCCGCCAATGCCAGCACAATCAGAATTAGTCCCGTCCAGATCGCGGCATTGATATCGCGCTCGAAGACACTGTAGACCAGTAGGGGCATGGTCTGCGTCTTGCCTTGCAAGTTGCCGGCAAAGAGGATGGTCGCGCCGAATTCTCCCAATGCGCGCGCCCAGCTGAGGATCATGCCCGAGGCCAGCGCCCGCCAAGCGATCGGCAGCGTGATGTACCAAAACATCAGCCAGCCATGTGCGCCATCGACGCGCGCCGCGTCTTCGATCTCTGGGGCGATGCTCCCAAATCCGACTTGCGCCGAGCGGATGTAAAAGGGCGCGGAGATGAAGAATTGCGCCAGAATGACGGCGGCGATGCTGAAGGGGATGAGGATGCCGGCTTCTGCCAACAGTGAGCCGATCGCGCCGCGCCGGCCAAAGGTCAGCAGCAGCGCCAAGCCCGCCACCGCCGGCGGCATCACGATGGGCAACTCGATGAACAAACTGACGAACTGCTTGCCACGGAAAGCATAGCGCGAAAGCACATAGGCGAGCGGTGTGCCCAGCAGCGCAGCCAGACAGACGACGGCGGCGGTCGAAGCGAAACTCAGCAGCACCGCCGACCCGATCGCGGACGAGTCGGGCAGATCGCGCCAGGCTTGTGATGCCAAGCCCTGCAGCAGCAGCACAAAGACCGGCGTCGCCAGCAACAAGAAGGCAAATGCGCTAACGGCGTACAGCAGCAGCCTATCGGTTTTCAATTGGCGGGCTGGCGCAGCGGTCGGATTCCGCTTCGGCATCTTCATCGTCGGTGGCTTGGCTAGTCGGCACTGGCGTTGCCTCGGTGGGCGGTTCGGCATCCAGTATAACAGGCGGGCAGAAGCCGTGTTCCATTAGAATGGCTCGGCCCGCATCGCCCAGAACGAAGTCGATAAACTGCGCGGCCAGCTCGGGATTTGCCGAGTCCGACAAGGGCGCGATAGGGTACGCGGCCAGTTGATTGTGCGCCGCATCGATCTCGATGACCAGCAATTGGTCGGCGACATCGCCCAGCACATCGGTCTGATAAACAATGCCAGCATCCGCCTCGCCCAGAGCCAGCCGCGCCACCACCTGGCGAACATTGCTCTCTTCTGATGCCAGATTGCGCAGGACGCGCCGGCTGAAATCCGCTCCGTATTCGTCGTTGTGCGATTGCAACATGGCGTCCGTATAGACGCGGATCGGCGTGCCCGCCGCAGCCAACACCAGCAAGTAGCTATCGTCGGCCAGGTCGCTCACAGATTCGATGCCAGCTGGATTATCAACCGGCAATGCCAACACCAGTTGATTATGCGCGAAGCTGCGCGCGTTTTCGCCGTCTATGCGCCCATCCGCCACCACCAAGTCCATCTGTTTCTCGTTGGCGCTGGCGAAGATATCGGCTGGGGCACCGGCGATGATCTGCGCGGCCAGGCTGGATGAACTGGAGAAATTGAGATGGAGTCTGAGGCCTGGATGCTCGGCTGCGAAGGATGAAACCACCGATTCAAAGGCGTCGGTCAGCGATGTCGCCGCGTAGATGGTCAGGCTGGCTTGCGCGCTGCTGAGGGGCACGGCAATCAGCGGTAGAGTCAGCAGTAGGAAGCGCAATAGGCACAAAGCGTGGTCTCGACTCTGCTTGCTTCGGGCGCGAGTTGGCAGGCCCGCAGCTGGATGATATGCCAAGCCACCTATATTGCAAGCCCGCGAGAATCGGTTACTGTAGGAGCAGCGGCAAGCGAGGATGTACCAAAATGCGACACAGCGGACCGCCCTCGTGGTTTGTAATCCTGCTCGGCATCGCGATCGTATTTGGCGTCTATTATCTCTGGCTGGGCGTACAGACATTCATAGCGACTGGTGTGACGGTTGTGGAATCGACCGAGCAAGCTGTTGTCGGCAGCACATCCACCGCACTGCGTATCCGCCAACTGGAGCTGGACGCACCGACCCCGCTGCCCAGCTTCACGCCGGTGCCAGACTGCCAGGATTTTGAAGTCATCGTGCGCGAAGCCATCGTGCGCGCCCAGCCCAACACCAACAGCCGCATCGAAGCCGCGCTGCCACAGGGCACGATCGTTTGCGTCATCGCCGCTGTGCCTGGCGCAGACTGGTACCTCATCGACGAGAATCGTCTGACGAGACGGCTGGAGAAAGTCTACATGCACCAAGACATCATTCGCGCGCTATATCCGACCGCCACGCCCACGCGCACCAATACACCCGCGCCGACCCGCACCCCAACCACAACACGCACGCCAGCGCCCATCGCGACAGCGCCACCGGCCGCGCCCACAAGAACGCAGCCGCCCGTTCTGCCGAGCGCCACACCCATACCCTCGCCCGCCAGCGTCAGCCTATAAACTTGCGAGAATGCAGGACTCAACTATACTGTTTTCTGGGATTGCGCCGCTGACGGCATGGCGTGGAAAGGGCTGGGCTTGACTGCGATCATTGAAGTTGTTGTTGGCGTGGTTTTCGTCATCATTTTGCTCAGCATCGTAGTCACCGAGGTCAATGCGCTCGTTGCCCGCGCCACCAAGCTGCGCGCCCGAAACCTGCGCGCTGCCATCAATAGCTTGATCGCCGACCCGGTCATCCGCGCCAAGGTGTATACGCATCCGCTGATCCAGTTGGTCAAAGCCGATGCTGTCGCGCCCAACCAGCGCCTCACCCGGGCCGAAGCCGAGAAGATCGCCCGCAGGCCAATCGCTTCTGTCGACTATATTGAACCGGCGACCTTTGTCGATGTGGTGCTGACGACGGTCAAAGCCGAATCGGATCAGCGGCTTTTTGGCGCCCTGATCAATGTGGTGAATGGCATGCCGGCAGGACCAGAAAGGCGCGGCTTGCGAGCGATGGTTCAGCGCGTGGTCAGGGGCGAAAACGACACAAGGGAACTGCGCAACTCGCTGCGTTATGTACGAGATCGACGCTATCGCTCGGCACTTTCTGACATCGTCAGCCAGATAGACGAAGACATCAGCCGACTGGGCGCGGGGCAAACCAGCCATGTAGCGCTGCTGGCCGGTGTGCGCCAGGTCGAAGACGACCAGCTGCGCAATGTGCTGGCGACGGTGCTTTCTGGCGCGGATACCATGCAAGAGGCGCGCGGCAACCTGCAAGGCTGGTTCAACGCAGCTATGAATCGCGCCAGCGCCGCGTATACCGCCAAGATGAAAGTGCTGTCGCTGGTCGTGGCTATGTGCTTCGCATCGCTGATCAACATCGACACATTGCACATCGCGCAGACTCTTTGGGAAGACCCAGCTCAACGAGCGCAAATCAGTGGCACAGCGACCTATTCGGTGAAGAGCGGCGCATTGGGCGATCAGCTTGGCGGAGCGGACGACGAGTTCCGAGCCAGCGATGCCGAAGACGATACCCAACTGGAAGCAGCTGTGGAAAGTGGCGCGGCCATCGTCAATCAACTGGGCGATATCGAAGCGCTGAGCCTGCCCGTCGGCTGGAGCTATCAGAACCTCGCCCAGCTGCCCGCCGATCACTTCAGGCGCAGCGACCCGAAAAATCTGTGGAATTATCTGCCCGAGAACAATCCTGACGGCTGGACCAGCTTGCTGCTTACGAAGCTGCTGGGAATCGCGGCCACGGTGGTCGCAGCTGCCCAGGGCGCGCCATTTTGGTTCGGCATTGTCAACAAGATTGTGCGGCGCTAGTGAGACTATGCCGCCGCGCCCGCCGCACAGACCAAAACAGCAGATTCGGCAAAAGTGTCGGTTGACATTTGACTGCGTTTTGGCGCAGAATGGAAGTTGAAATGAAAGCTCGACTTTGTCGCACCAATAGTGATTTCGCCTTATTCACCTCACAAGTAAAGGGTTGGATGTGTTTCAATCTCTGGTGGAGTTTGCAGAAGAACGGGGATTTGTAAGTTTCGAACAAGTGAAAGAGCTGCTGGACGATGGTGGCGAAGATCGAGTCGCCTTGCGCCAGTTGCTCACCATGATGGAAGAACGCGGCATAGAGTTGCGTAATGACAATGCGGTGGTGACTGCGGATGGTTTACTGAAAGAAGCATCAGAGCTTGCCGAGCCAGAACTCCCCGAGCGCATCGCCCTTCCCAAAAAAGCCGTAACCGATATCAGCCACATCTCGTCCGATGACCCGGTCGGGCTATATTTTCGACAGATGGCACAAGAGCCACTACTCACCGCCGCTGATGAAGTCGATTTGGCGAAGCGCATTGAGCGGGGATTCCGAGCCAGTCGTCACCTCAAAAGCCCGGAAGTAGCACAGAAGAGCGAACGCTGGCGGCGTCACCTGCGGCAAATGGTGCGCGATGGCCAAGCGGCGCGCGAACATCTGGGGCGAGCCAATACGCGGCTGGTCGTCAGCATTGCCAAACGCTACATGGGCCAGGGCTTGCCCTTCCCTGATCTGATCCAAGAGGGCAATGTCGGTTTGATGCGCGCGGTCGACAAATATGACTATTCGCGCGGCAACCGCTTCAGCACCTACGCCACTTGGTGGATCCGCCAGGCAATCACCCGTTCGCTGGCGCAGAAGACCCGCACCATCCGCATCCCGCTGCATATGACCGAGCGCATCCGCCAGATGTATCGCACCTCGCAAGACCTGGAGCAGAGCCTGGGACGCAGGCCCACGCCCGAAGAGATCGCCGCCGAACTGAAAGTGGCTGCCGAAGCTGTGCGCGCCATGATGGATGCCAGCCAGCACGCCACCTCGCTGGAACGCCCGGTCGGCGAAGATGGCGACAGCGAGTTTGGCGACTTCATCGAAGACCAGGACTCCGTCAGCCCGGTCGACTCGGCCACCCAAATCTTGCTTGGTGAAGCGATCGAAGAAGTCCTAGCCGAGCTCACCCCGCGACAAAGCAGCATCTTGCGCATGCGCTTTGGCTTGGGCGGCGGCGAACCGCACACGCTGGAAGAGATCGCCAACAAATTTGGCTTGAGCCGCGAGCGAATCCGCCAGTTGGAGAAAGAAGCGCTGCGTCGGTTGCGTCATCCGCAAGTGGCGCACAACCTGCGCGACTATCTGGTGTAGAGAATACGCCCCTCGGTCCCTTGCCGGGTATGGGGGATGGATTTATGCGACCGGCGCTTTGACGATGACTTGGATTGACTTGCGTAATGTAGGGGCGAGGCGGTGACTCGCCCGCTGTTGAAGCGCACTATCCTAAATGGGCGATACAAGAATCGCCCTTACAGCAATATTCATACTGGCACATTGGGCATCTGGCGCGGCACGGCGCAATGTTGTACCATGTCGCACTTACGCGCGGTCCAATCGCGAGGAATCATCGACGATGCCTGACTTCCAGCATTTGCTCAGCCAGCGCACGCAGAATATGCAGCGCAACCAGATACGCGAAATCCTCAAAGTGGTAGCGCAGCCGGGCATGGTATCCCTGGCCGGCGGCATCCCTGCGGAGGAGACTTTCCCTATCGAGGAATTGTACAAGATAAACGAAGCGGTGCTGGATCGCTATGGCGCGGCGGCGCTGCAATACGACCGCAC
>DAOUJB010000327.1:0-3259 GCA_034423155.1 Anaerolineae bacterium
GGCGGGGATATCCGGGCTGTCCATGCCATAGCGCTCGACGATATCGGCCACATGGTTGCCCACCATCGCCGGGAACCAGCGGGTCTGTTCGCGCGCTTTGCCCATATCGCCGACCCAAACGGGCGCCGCCGACATGATCTGATAAGCCGACATGTCCTTGCCAGCCGCTCGCCCGCCAGCGATAGCCTGCTGCGAGAACCAGCGCACTAAGCCGGGATCGGCCAACTGAATGACCAAGCCATCGCCACTGCGCCCCGCCCCTGCCAATGCCCGCGGTCCATACGCCGCCACCCAAATCGGCAGCTCGTAACCATTTGCCCAGGTCAGCTGCGCGCTGGTGTCGTCATAGGCGACTTCATCGCCGCGCGCGAAACCCCGCAGCGCCTCGGCAAAGCGCTCCATATTGGCGACTGTCATGGGCTTCTTGCCCAACATGCGCCGCGAACTATCGCCGCGCCCGATGCCGATCTCGATGCGGTTGCCGCTCTGCAAGGCCAGCGTCGCGTACATGCTGCCCGCCACCGACCATTCGCGCACGCCGGGATTCGTCACCAGCGGACCAAAGATCATCTCGTCGGTATGCGCCATGCACTGCGCCATGGTCATATAACAATCGCGCCACAGCACATGCGAATCGAAAAACCAGCCATATTTGAAGCCCGCGACCTCGGCTTGTTTGCACAGCGCGACCGTGCGCTTCGGAGAAATATCGCCTTTGAATGTGATTCCGAAGTCCATGACTCTGCTCCTCAGAAACTGCTTTTATGTGTCAGGCGGGCTCGCCCCTACGACCGTCAATTTTTGTGGCTGCGGGCGAGTCACCGCCTCGCCCCTACGACGCCGTGGTGGCGGATTTTGGGCGACCCAGTGGCTCGCCCCTACTAACCTGCGCTGACGGTATCCTGCACCAGCTCGCCATATTGGTCGGGGCGGCGGTTGAAATAAAAGTGCCAGGTATCGCGCACTTCCTGGATCATGTTCAGGTCGAGGTCGCGCACGATCAGCTCTTCGTCATGGGCGCTGCCCAGCTCGCCGATGAATTCTCCGCGCGGGTCGCAGAAATAGCTTTCGCCATAGAAGTCGCCCTCGTCTGGACCTTCGATGCCCACGCGGTTGATCGTGCCGACATAATAGGTATTGAAGATGGCATGCGATGTCTGCTCGATGCGCCAAAGATGCTGGCTGAGCCCGCGCGTTGTCGCCGAAGGGATGAAAACCATCTCCGCGCCGTTCAGCCCCAGCGCCCGTGCGCCTTCGGGGAAGTGGCGGTCGTGGCAGATGTAGACGCCGACCTTGCCCACGGCGGTATCAAAGACCGGGTAGCCCAGGTTGCCGGGGCGAAAATAAAACTTCTCCCAAAAGCCGGGCAAGTGCGGGATATGCGTCTTGCGGTATTTGCCCAGGTAGCTGCCATCGGAATCGATGACGACAGCCGTGTTGTAATAGACGCCAACACCATCGCGCTCATAGACGGGCACGACCAGCACCATGTTCAGTTCGGCGGCCAGGGCGCAGAAGCGCTGCGTGGTCGGCCCATCGGGCACCGGCTCCGTGTAGCTATAGAATTGCGTGTCTTGCACCTGGCAGAAATAGGGACCATAGAAGAGTTCCTGATAGCACATGATCTGCGCGCCCTGGTCGGCGGCTTCGCGGCTATAGCGGATGTGCTTGTCGATCATGGAGTCTTTGTCGCCGGTCCAGGTGGCTTGCAGCAGGGCGGCGCGTACGATTCGTCTGTCGCTCATGTTGGGATTGTCCTTTCACTCGCAGCTTACAAATACCTAAGGCTATTTCTCATGCTTTCAGCGCTTTCGGCGCGGAATAAATCCTCCAGCGCATTAACAGCATAGCCGATACGCAGATTGCGATTGGGAAAATAGGCGATGCCGTGATGCTCGACATGCCAATTGGCCGGGTTGGCAAAGCCCGAGTCTTTTGTACAGAGGACTCGTCCGTTGATTACAGCGTATTCCAATTGCGCATAATCCGGCGTGGTGAGCATGCCTTCACCACGCGCAGACAAAGCGTCGATGCCACGCCTCCGCAATTGCGCCGCGATTTCCGGATCCATATTTTCATCCAGGTAGAAGCAGAGCTTAGACTGGCGCAAGCCCGGCCTCCCGCTGTCCTTTCAGATAGCGCCCATATTCGATTTCCGCGTCAATCTCGGTCGGGCGTTCATGGTAATAAGCCAGCGCGGCGAAGACTTGTCCCAGCGAAAGGTCATACTTCTCGGCGATGCGTTCCGGAACGACTTCTTGGTAGCGCCAGGCTTGGACCACATCAGCGACGCGCGCCTGCGTGCCGTCTATGCAAGGGCTGCCATGATGACGGTCGGTGTCGCGGCTGATTAGTCTCAGGCTTTCTATGACTGGCTCATCCAATGGAACTGGTGGCGGCAACGAGGCCACGGCGGCATCAGGTCCTTGTGTTTCCAAGAGCTCGTCGAAGCGGTCATCGGCTGCGAGTTCAGCGTCGATTTCCGACTGGTTCTCATAATAGTAGGCAAGCGCCGCGTAGACCTGAGGCAGGGTAGCGGAATATCGCTCTGCGATTGCCTTGGGGCTTGGGCAGCGCTCTTCATCGAGATAATCCGCCACGATGAATTTGACATGAAGCCCTCTGCCGATCAAAGTGGCGCGCCCACCACGACAGCCAGGCCTTCGCCAAATCAAGTTTATGCTTTCGATTGTCTTCATGTCTCGCCTCCCATAGTGGGCGATTCGGCGAGTCGCCCACACGATTACCCCGCATGCTCCTTGCCGCAACGTTCCAGCGCTCGTTGCGCGGCGCGGACATTGATCTTGGGCGCGACATCGGCATAAAAGCGCGCTGCTACCGCCGCAACTGCCGCCTGTGTCTGCGCCGAGTCATCGTCCAGTTCCAGCGCATAGTCGGCTGCGTCCAGGCCGCGTATCGGCTCCAGCGTGATCTCGACCACATGCTCGCGGCGCGCGCGTTCCAGCTTGCGGCGGCGTTTTTCGGCTGCGCGGGCTTTTTCGCCTTCGCCGATGCTCCTGTACCAATCGCAAAGCCGCGCTTCCAGTTCGATGGCGTGGCTCAATATCGCGCCGAAAGTATTCAGGGACGCCATAACTCAGACCCAGCGCTCAATGACGATTTTGCGCTCCGTATAGAACTCAATAGAGTCCATGCCCTGCCCGTGCAAATCGCCGAAGAAGGAGTCTTTTTGTCCGCCGAACGGGAAAGACGCCGAGGGCGCCGCCACGCCGATATTCACGCCGATATTGCCGGCGTT
>DAOUJB010000328.1:0-10907 GCA_034423155.1 Anaerolineae bacterium
CAGAGCCTGAGCGGCTGCATGGTGACGACGGCATTCATTCTCAACTTCCGCGCCGCCCCCGCCGGGGATGTCATCGACGTCGTGCCATACAATGTGACTCTGACAGCGCTGGAACGGACGGACGGCTGGTTCAAGGTGGACTATCACGGCGCGCGGGGCTGGATATCCGCCGTGTATGTCGAGCCGGTCGGGGCTTGCGGATAAAAAGCGCGTCAAAAGCGGCAGCATTGCATAATCGGGCGGCATGCTGTGTCGCCCTTGCATTTTCCACGCGGGCAGCGTCAGCAGAGGCTAGTCCAGCATCTGACTGGTTGTGTCGACGAAAGCCTCTGTAGCCAATAAACAAATTAATGCGATTGACCTGCCCCGTTCCTCAAAATCACTTGACAAAATTTTGAAATGGTATTCTACTAGGTAAAATGAATCATTCGACAGGGTTTGAATCCATGCATATCAAAACAACGATTTCACAAAAACGCACGAAGGCAGCCGCGGCGCAGAAGCTGCTGCCATTTACCCCCCCCCCACCCCGCATTTCTCGCTAAATCCCGCTCTTCCCCGGAGGTCCTCGTGAACTCCGGATTCCTTGTTAAATTCGCCATTGTCGCGCTGGTTGCCCTGCTGTCTGCGCTGCCCGCCTTCGCCGCCGACATCAACGTCGACAGCGGCTGCAGCCTGATCCAAGCCATCAAGGAAGCCAACGGCGATACCTCGGGCACCGGCGGCTGCGAACCGGGCGATGACGGCAGCGGGACAGGCGGCGCCGATAAAATCATCCTCAGCGGGACGCAGACTGTGATTCCCTTTTCTCCACTGCCGGAGATCACATCTCATGTCACCATCAGCGGCGACGGCAACCTAATTAACCTGAATTCATCTAGCGCGATCAAGACCAGCGCGGCTTCGAATCTGACCCTGGAAAACATTAGCCTTACAAATGGCGGCAATCGATACGGGACCGGAAGAAAGGTAGCGCTGGAACTGGGGGGATCGGCGACTTTGACCCAGGTCCTCATTGAAGACAGTCTGGAGCTCGCGGTCTGGGCGAAGGGCGACAACGCAACCTACAGTTTCACCAACATCGTAATTAATGGCTCAGGGTCCGCTTGGGACTTGCCCAGCGCGCTTTGGCTGGAGAAGGGGCAAGCCACAGTCACCAATTTTGGGATAAGCGGGATACAAAGCCCTGGCCCCATGATTAAGGTCGACAGCGGCGCGCAGTTGACCCTGGCCGGCTGCAAGACTATAGGCAAGGTGTTAAATCCAGCCATTACGGGCGGCGCTGTCACCGACAACAGCGGCGACGCCTGCCTGGGCGCTATCGGCAACGGCAAAAGCATTTCGGCCGTCCCGGTGGAGAATCCGCCGACAGCCATGGCTTGCGGTTTCCCAAGGCCAGGGGGGGTGGGTCCAGCGGGATACGAATGGGTGAACGTGCCCGATGGCACGGGCTTGCTGGATTATACACTGACCGGCGACTGCGTTCTGACCAAGATTCTCTATATTCCCAGCGGCGTGAGAATGAGAATCCAGTCGGCGGCGGGGCAGAAGTACACCATCACCGCCTTGGCAAACTTCTCGGCGATCATATCGGCCGGCGATCTCACGCTAAAAAATGTGGAGTTGGTAGGGGCGGCCGGCGATGCCAGTTTTCCCGTTAACTTTCTCGCTGTTTCGGCGCCGGGCAAACTCGTCATGGAAGATTCGACCTTGCGCAGCGCGGACGGTAACGGTGGGGGCAGAGCCGGGGTCGCGGTGAGCGCGGCCAATGCGACATTCGAGCGCGTTACCTTCAGTAATCTGCGCGGCTTCTCCACCTGGAAGCCCAGCGGGATTGCTGTCATAGGTCCCAGCACAGTCACTATCGTCGATTCGACCTTCAGCGACAACGCCAACGGTCCGGCCGTCATTTACATCCCTGACAGCGGCGCTTCCGTCCGCCTGCTTGGGACGAATACATTCACCAGCAACACGCCAAAAGACATCCACGATCCCCATAGCGCGGTCTGCGAAGGCGCTGCCTGCCCTGCAGAGCAACCTACTGATCCGCAGAGCGATGCAGGAGTAAGCGGGGCCAGCGGCGGCGCGGCGGCTCCTAGTCCGCCGGGGAATGAAGAAAGAAGCGGGTCCGGCGGTGGCGATAGCAGTTCCGGCGGTTCCAGCGACGACGAGTCGGAGTCAGACGACGACCAGGCCCCTGCGCAGGTGATTATCCCGACTTGCCTGTCACTGCCCGACCATATCAGCGTGCGCAATATCACGCATTTGACGCAATGCCAGCAAGTGGACGCGGCCGGTATCGGCAACGCAGCCGTGTTGGACCTGGGCTTCCGCGATGGCGTCGATATCTGGGGTTGGGTGCTGCACGATACGCAGATCTGCTTCGAAGGCAACAGCGGCTCTTTCCGCTTCCTGGATGCGGCCACCAGTCCACGCGCCGTCTCGGAACTGCCGGCCCTGGGCATGGATGGGATGATCTGTACGACGATCAATCGCGCTGGCACGGTCGCCTTGGTCAATGGTCCGCCCGTACCCGCCCCCAGCCCCACTCCGCCGGTCTATCAGAGTCTGAGTGGCTGCATGGTGCGGACGACATTCATTCTCAACATGCGCGCCGCCCCCGCCGGGGATGTCATCGGTGCCGTGCCTTATAACGCCACGCTGACGGCGCTGGAACGGACGGACGGCTGGTTCAAGGTCGATTATCACGGCGCGAAAGGCTGGATCAGCGCCGCTTATGTCGAGCCGGTCGGGGCTTGCGGATAAAAAGCGAGTCAAAAGCGGCAGCATTGCATAATCGGGCGGCATGCTGTGTCGCCCTTGCATTTTCCACGCGGGCGGCGTCAGCAGAGGCTAGTCCAGCATCTGACAGATAATGTCGACGAAAGCCTCTGTGGCCAATAAACAACTTAATGCGATTGACCTGAGTCGCTCGCATGCGCAGTGGAGGCTGCGGCGTCGACTCGGCCACAACAAGCTCCTGGCCGCTGTGAACAAGGCGCTTGTCCAACCCCGCGCGATGTGTTCAAATTCACGCTGAGAATGATGGCAGCTCAGGAGACAGCGCTGTGTCCTACTTATCGCGGCGAGCCAAAGAAAAAGACATGCGGGCGGCGGGGCGGCTGCCCGACGGGCAATCGCTGACCGAGAAGTTCCCCGTGCTGACCTATGGTCCCACGCCGTCTTTCGAGCGGGCCAGCTGGGACCTGCGCGTGTTTGGCGCGCTCGAGCAGCCACGCCGCTGGACCTGGGACGAATTCCTCCAGTTGCCGCGCGGCGAACTGACCTGTGATATTCACTGCGTCACGCGCTGGAGCAAATTTGACACGCTGTGGGAAGGCGTTTTCTTCCGCGACTTTCTGCGCGAACTGCGGCTGACGGACGAGGCGCGCTATGTCATCGCCCATTGCGACTATGGCTATACCACCAACCTGCCGCTGGCGGTCATGGACGATGCCGATGTCATGCTGGCGGTCAAATACGAGGGACGCTGGCTGCACGAGCCGGATTTGATCGAGCATGGTGGCCCGCTGCGCACGCTGGTGCCAAAACGCTACTTCTGGAAGAGCGCCAAGTTTTTGCGCGCGCTGGAATTCAGCCCGGTCGACAAGCCGGGATTCTGGGAGCAGGGCGGTTATCACAACGAGGGCGATCCATTCCAGGAACAGCGGATGCGCCGGCGCGGGTTTGTCTAGGGCGGGCAGCCATCAGCGCCGCGATTGCCCTGCCGACCTCACGATAGACCGTTCAATTTCACATCAAGCCTGTGTTATAATCGTTGTTGCCTCGTTCGCCTATCTATCATTGGAGATAAACACATGAGAAGCCGCCTATTGATGATGCTTGTGATTGCAGCTTTGCTATTGGGCTTGCTTGTCCCAATGGCTGCCGCCCAGGATACCCAAACCCTGATCGTTTCTATCTGGGGCTTTAACCTGGATGTTCTCGAAGAGAATGTCTTTGCGCCGTTTGAAGAAATGCACAATGTCGATATCGTGCTGGACACCGGCAACAATTCGGATCGGCTGGCGCGACTGCAAGCCGAGGGCGAAAACACCGATATTGATGTGGTGCACTTCGCTACGCAGTTCACGCATATCGCCAGTCAAGCAGACTTGCTCCAGCCCTACAACCCCGACAATCTCGAAAACCTGGACGAATTGTACGATTGGGCGAAAGACCCGCTGGGCAATCAAGCCGGGGTCGGCTACACAGTGAATAGCCTCAGTCTGATTTATCGCTCCGACCTGGTTGAAGCGGAAGTCACATCCTGGGCTGACCTGCTGCGCGACGATGTGGCCGGCTTCGTCAGCATTCCCGAGATGTCCACCACATTTGGTCCCGCCGCGCTCATCATGATTGACCGCGCGCTGGCGATGGCTGAAATGGACGAAGGCGAAGCGCCAGAAGAAATCAACTACGACGCGGATTTGGCTTGGGAAGCCTTGCCCATGCTGGCAGACAATCTGGTGACCACCTACATTCGCAGTTCGGAACTGACGACCCTGGTGCAAGAAGAAGAAGTGTGGGTTGCGCCCTATGCCAGTTTCGCCATTGGCAATCTCATTAACACGGGGCATGAGCTGACCACTGTCGTTCCTGATGAAGGCGTTGTTGGCCAGACGAATATGATCAGCATTACGGCCGCTACCGACCAAGTCGACCTGGCGCATGCTTATATCGACTGGTTCATCTCGCACGATGTGCAAGAAGCCGAAGCGCTTGATCTGATCGATTCGCCCGTCAACGCGACTGTCGAGTTGCCAGAAGACATTTGCGCGCTGCTCACCTGCGGCGACATGCTTGATACCATGATTGTGCTGGATCAAGCCGAAGTGTCGGAGCGTCTGGAAGACTGGCTAGAGCGTTGGAATGAAGTCATGCTGCGCTGACATCGCCAGACAGCGTGTCGAAGAGTTTGTACAAGGGGGCGTTCGCGCTCCCTTTTTTTAGTCATGATCCGACGACCCAATCAGACCCGCACCATCATCGTGCTGGTTGCTCCGGCATTTGTTTTTGTGTTGGTGTTTTTCGTCTTGCCGCTCATATTCCTGCTCTCGCAGAGTGTCCTGCCGGAGGAGGGAGGCTTTACGCTGGCGGGCTATGTCGATTTCTTTGAGAGTCGCGTGTCGCGGATTGTCTACCTGCGCACCCTCAAGCTCGGTCTCATCGTCACCGGCATATGTGTGGTGATGGGCTACCCGGCCGCATTTGTGCTGGCGCGGATGCCGGCCCGCCGCCGATCATTCTTGATGTCGCTGGTGATCCTGCCCTTGATGACCAACGCAGTGGCGCGCACTTTTGCCTGGCTGATTATTCTGGGGCGGCGCGGCATGATCAATCAGACGCTGTTGTCCTTGGATCTGGTCGAAACTCCGGTGCGATTCATCTTCACCGAAACCGCGATTGTGTTGGGACTCACGCAATTGTTTCTGCCGCTGATGGTGTTGCCGCTGGTGAGCGCGCTGGAGAATATCCCGGCTGATGTGCTGGAAGCGGCGCTCAGCCTCGGCGCAAACCGGCTCACCACCTTCCTGCGCATCGTCGTGCCCTTGTCATCGGATGGTTTGGTGCTGGGCGCAACGCTGGTGTTTACCGGCTCGGTAACCGCTTTTGTGACTCCAGCCATTCTCGGCGGTTCGCGATTGTTGCTGATGTCGACGCTGTTGCGGCAAAAGGCGGTGATTCTCTTTGACCAACATGCAGCTGCCGTGGTCGCCGTTGTGATGATCCTGACGACCCTGGCGGTTAATCTGCTGCTGCGCGGTCTGCGCGTGCGACACTAGGAGCGTTGCGGATGGTTTCACGCTGGATGTATGTCAGCCTGGTCATTCTCTATAGCTTCTTGCTGGGTCCCTTCATCATCATTTTCATGGCGAGCTTCGGCGCGAATGCCACGATGGCTTTTCCGCCACAGGGTTTCACTTTGGATTGGTTTGCGAATGTATTCGAGACATCCCAATTTGTCGACAGCTTTTGGATCAGCCTGCGACTCGCTCTGTTATCCACCATCGTCTCGCTGATCATGGGCATGCCGGTCGCTTATGCGCTGACGCGGTTTCAATTTGCCGGCTCGGGCTGGGTGGAAACCATCTTCTCGGCGCCGATCCTCGTGCCGGGCTTGGTTGTCGGCTTTGCCATGCTGAACTTCTTCGTTCTCTTGGGCGATATGGGTGTCATGACGGGCTTGTTCATCGGCCATACCGCGATTTTGTTTCCCTACAGCGTGCGCGTCATTTCCGCCAGCCTGCGCAACCTGGACCCCTATGTCGAGGATGCCGCAGTCAGCCTGGGCGCGAATCGCCTGCGCGGATTCTTGCTGGTCGTGCTGCCCAATATGCGGGCTGGCATTGCCGCGGCTTTTGTGCTGGGCTTTATCACATCGTTTAACAATGTCCCAGTTTCGCTCTTCCTGAGCGGACCCGGCGTGACCACGCTGCCAGTTTCTATGCTCAGTTACCTCGAGTATTATTTTGACCCGACCATTGCCGCTCTCTCGACGCTGCTCGTCATCTTCACCATCGTGCTCGTGCAGACAGCGGAACGCGTACTCGGCCTATCACAGTTTGTGTAGCTTATGCCCTATTTGGAAATCCACGATCTGACCGTTTCGTACGAAAAGAACCAGCCAACACTGGAGCGCTTCAACTTGCGCGTTGAACAAGGGGAATTGCTGTCGTTGCTGGGACCAAGCGGCTGTGGCAAGACGACGACCCTGCGCAGCGTCGCCGGCTTTATTCGACCGGATGCGGGCCAGATCGTCATCAATGAGCGGGATTATACCGACCTGCCGCCCAATCAGCGCGATATCGGTCTGGTTTTCCAGAGCTATGCGCTGTTTCCCCATCTGACCGTCTTCCACAATGTCGCCTTTGGCCTGCGGATGCGGCGTGTTCCAAAAGCAGAGATCTATGAACGCGTCGCCAATGCCTTGAAAATGGTGGGATTAGCCGCCTTTGCAGACCGCCGTCCGGCACAGCTTTCGGGCGGCCAACAGCAGCGCGTCGCTCTCGCCCGCGCCATCGTCATCGAACCGCAAGTTCTGTTATTGGACGAGCCATTGAGCAATCTGGATGCGGGGCTGCGCGTCGAGATGCGGCAAGAGATCCGGCGCTTGCAGCAGCAACTCGGCATCACAACCCTGTATGTGACGCATGATCAAGTCGAGGCGATGAGTATCTCTGACCGCGTGGTGGTCATGAACCAAGGCGAAATTGAGCAGATGGGTGCGCCCGAGGACATCTTCGCAACGCCCGAAACCGCCTTTGTGGCTGATTTTATGGGTTTCGACAATCATTTCAACGCGGCGGTTGTTTCGGTGCAGGGCAGCATGTTAACGGTGAATTGGGGGGACGCTCCCATCGACCTGCGTTGGCGCTTCAAGTTTGGCCCGCCCCATCCCGGCAGCCTGGCCAGGATATTTTTTCGCGCCGAGCATGCCAGTCTGTTGGCGGGCACGGTTGCGAGTGGCCTCGCGGGCCGAGTCATCCTGCATACCTTTCATGGCAATGCGCTGCAATACCTGGTAGAAACTGAACTTGGCGAATTCAGCGTCATGCAAGACAGCGATAGCGAACGCTTTTCACCCGGCGCGGCGGTGACAGTGCAAGCGCATACGCAAAAATGGATCGCCATCATTGAAGAAGCGGAGTATTGGGCGTGACAGACTCGCAAATAGTTGAAGTGCAAAAGCATATCCGTTGCGCGCCAGGAGATGTCGCTCGCAGCGTGCTTTTGCCGGGCGATCCAGCGCGCGCGCGGCGCATTGCCGAACAGCTTGACGAAGCCCGCTTGATCGCTGAAAACCGGGAATATGTGGTGTTCACCGGCAGGACCAACGGAGTCGGCGTCAGCGTCTGTTCGACCGGGATCGGCGGTTCATCGGCGGCCATCGCCCTGGAAGAATTGCGCAATATCGGCGCGGAGCTCTTCATTCGGGTTGGTTCTGCTGGCGGCAGGCGCAAAGACATACCCATTGGTTCCCTGGTGGTTATGACGGCGGCTTATCGCGGCGATGGCGTTTCGGACGAGTACTTGCCGTTGGGCTTCCCGGCCGTAGCCGACCTGGCGGTGAGCAATGCCTTGATCCAAGCGGCAGAGGAATTGGGTTACAGCGCCTTCACGGGCATCGGCACGACGCGCAGCGCCTTCTATGTGCGCCACCCAGAACTCAACGAACGATTGCGGCAAGTCGGTGTGGTCGCGGCCGAAATGGAGGCGTCAACGCTCTTTATTGTCGGTGCGCACCGGGGAGCACAAGTCGGCTGCGTAGTCGCAACCGATTCAAATATCTTCCTGGAAGAGCAGCCCACGCTTGCGGAAAAAGAGGCGCTATATATGCAGGGCGAAGCGTTGACTATCCGCACTGCGCTGCGAGCGGTGCAATTGCTGGATGGAACAAGCTGATGGAATTCGACACCCTGCTGGTGAATGCTCGGATTGCCGATGTCTTCCGTTATCGGCTCTTCGAGGGCTGGGTGGGTATCCGAGACGGGCGCTTCATCACGGTAGAAGCGGGGGGTGCGCCGGCTGGCATCCGCGCCACAGAAACCCAGGACTTGGGCGGGCGCATCGTCGTGCCCGGCTTGATCGATTCGCATATGCATATCGAGTCCAGCTTGCTGACTCCGCGCCGCTTTGCCGAAGCCGTTTTGCCCTTCGGTACGACGACTATCCTCAGCGACCCGCATGAAGTCGGCAATGTCGCTGGCGAAGCGGGCGTGAAGTGGATGATCGCCGCCTCGCGAGATTTGCCGCTGCGGGTTTATCATTCGATACCGAGTTGTGTTCCCGCCACTTCACCAGAGATCGAATGGACGCATGAGGTTTTTGCCGCCGCCACGATACGGCGCTTGGCCAGGCAGCCTTCGGTCATCGCTTTGGGCGAGGTCATGGATTATCGCGGTTTGCTGGGACCGAACCAACGCTTGCAGGCGATCGTCGCGGAGGCCCGAGACAACAAGCTGTTGATCGAAGGCCATATCCCCACGCTGACCGGGATCGAACTCTCGCAGTACCTCGCTTATGGGATTAGCTCCGACCACACACTGACATTCACGGAGAAAATCCAGGAGCAAATTTCAAAAGGTCTGGCGGTCATGCTGCAAACCAAGTCGGTGACTCCCGAGAATGTGGCGGCGGTTGCGCAATTGCCGGATCGTTCGCGGATCATCCTCATCACCGATGACATCGAGCCTTCTCTGCTTCTGGATGGGCATCTGTCGAGCATTGTGACGCTGGCCATTGACTGTGGCATGCCGCCGCTGGAAGCCATCGCCGCCGCGACCATCCGCCCGGCGCGCTACCTTGGTTTGCGCGATCACGGCGCGATCGCCCCCGGTTTTCTGGCTGATTTCCTGGTTATGGACGACATTGATGCCTTCCCGCCGGCGCGAGTGGTTGTCGGCGGTCGAGCGGTGGCGGCTGGTGGCGCAATGTCCGCGGTAATCAGGCGCGATAATCCGGCGCAACCGGCCTATCCGGGCCTGCCTGGTTCCTTCGTCCCCGCTGATTTCAAGCTGGATAGCAATGGCAGCAGCGGCAGTGTGCAGGCGCAAGTTGTTGCCTTGCAAACCAAGCACTTGACCCTGACCAAACTCGAACAGATGACTGTGCGTTTGCAGGCTGGGCACGCGCAGTTTGAAGAGGGCGATGGGTTGGCGCTGGCAGCCGTGATTGCGCGCGACGAGTCATCGCGGACTGTGGGCCTCATCGCCAATACCGGTTTGAAACAGGGCGCATGGGCGAGCAGCGTGGCGCATGATTGCCACAATCTGCTGGTGATTGGCCGGGGGACGCAAGCGATGGCGCAGGCGGCCAACGCGGTACATGCCCTGGGTGGCGGCGTCGCTGTGGCGAATGACTCGGGCGTATTAGCCTCCTTGCGGCTGCCCTACTTCGGCTTGCTGAGCGATGAACCGGTCGGCAGGGTCGCGGATGAGCTGGCGGCGGTGGAAGATGCGATGCGCCATATCGGAGCGCAGCAAACACGCCCCTTCCTGACATTTTCGATCATGAGTTTGAGCGTCAGTCCCTACGCAAAATTCACCGATAAAGGGATTGTTGATACCGAATCTCGCCAATTGATTTCGCTATTTAATCGCGCCGGCGAGTCGGCGGGGTGAGCGAGGGTTAGAACTGCAAATCGCCATTGGCTACCTGTCGTTTTGGACTGCCGCCGGTTATTGACAAGTCCATTTCCCATCCAGCGTGCGAGATAGATGCCTACGATTTGCACTCGGCGCAATTGGGGCCGGCAATTGCACACCCTGGCGAATTGTTGAATGGCGACACGGCGCGCGCTATCATAGCGTTCTAGCCGGACACATAGATTTCGCCTCGCCGAGAATGGAGCCTGCCATGCAGATGCAAGCCGCAATCTTGACCGCAGCGCACACGCCTTTTCGCATCGAGACGGTGGATATCGCCGAGCCACAAGCGGGCGAAGTACGCGTCAAGGTGGCGGCGGCTGGCGTCTGCCACAGCGACTGGCATGTCGTCGAAGGCAATACGCAATACCCGCTGCCCATCATCTGTGGACACGAAGGCGCTGGCGTGGTCGAATCGGTCGGCGAAGGCGTCTCCAGCGTCGAACCCGGCGACCTCATCACGCTCAGCTTTCGTCCCGATTGCGGCGAGTGTTTTTATTGCCTAAACGACAAGCCGGTGCTCTGCGAGAGTTTCACGCCACAATTGCGCGCGGGCACGCAAGCCGATGGCAGCAGCCGTCTGAGTTGGCGAGGAGCGCCCGTCTATATTTTCACCGGTGTGGGCTGCTTCGCCGAATATGTGGTTGTGCCCGAGCAGAGTTGTGTGCCGATCCGCGACGATGTGCCGCTGGATGTGGCGGCGCTGGTGGGCTGCGCGGTGTCGACAGGCGTTGGCGCGGCCCTGTATACGGCAAATGT
>DAOUJB010000329.1:0-2388 GCA_034423155.1 Anaerolineae bacterium
GTAGACTTCTCGCCGCAGCAGCAAAGCCGAGCCTTGCACCCAGTCGACATCCAGCACGGCGCTGTCATCCGTATAAAGCATCCGATACGCGCGTTCCACCCCAGCCGGCGCGAACCCCGCCAGCCAGGTGCTTTCGAAAATGCCCGTCCAGATAGTCGGGAAGCGCCGGCGTGTCGATTGGTGGCTGCCATCGCTGTTGAGCGTGTGCGGTCCGATGATGCCCGCGTCCGGGTTGGCATGCAGATAGTCAATCAGCTTGCCGATGGCGTCCGGCTGGACCTCTGTATCCGGGTTCAGCAGCAGGATGTAGCGCCCGCTCGCCCTTGCCAAGCCGATGTTGTTGCAACGCGAAAAACCGAGATTCTGCGCTTGCGGCAGTAGCTGCACAGACGGATAGCGTTCACGCACCAGGTCGGCGCTGCCATCGCTGCTGTGTGAGTCAACCACGATGATCTCGGCGCTGGGCAACTTGTCATCCGCGCCATCAAGCGAGAGCTGCGCCCGCTGCAAGCTGGCCAGGCAAGCATCCAGCAAGTCGCGCACATTCCAGCTGACGATGACGATGGACAGGTCGAGCACGCCAAGTTCCCCGCAAGCCGCATTCGCCTGGCAGTTTAGCAGGCTTTATCCGATTGCGAGAGCGCAAACAGCCGCTCTGCATTGCGCGTCGTCTGGCGCGCCATCTGGTCGGGGGTTACGCCCTGCAATTCCGCAAGCTTGGCGTTTATATGGCTGACCCAGGCCGGCTCGTTGCGTTTGCCACGATAGGGCGCGGGAGCGAGGAAGGGTCCGTCGGTTTCGACCAGCAGCCGATTTAGCGGCGTCTCGCGGGCGATTTCGCGCAGCTCGCTGGCTTTCGGAAAGGTCAAGGGACCGGTGAAGCCGAGGTAGAAGCCCAGCTCCACCGCGCGATTAGCGATTTCGGCCGAGCCGGAAAAAGAATGCAGAACGCCCAGACGCCCTTGCAAGCTGGCAGGTGCAGTCGCCGCCCAATTCGCCAGCGCCGCGATGACATCAGCGCTCGCCTCGCGGTTGTGGATGATGACGGGCAGCGCCAATTCGGCCGCCAGTTCCAGTTGCTTTTCCAGCGCGGCGGCTTGTACGGCTTTTGGGCTTTTGTCCCAGTGATAGTCCAGCCCGATCTCGCCGATTGCCACGACCTTGGGGTGCACTGCCAGTTCGCGCAGCTTGTCAATGCTGCTGGCGTCAAAGCTGCGGCTGCTGTTGGGATGGATGCCGACCGCGGCGAATAGTCCGGAGTGCGCCTCCGCCAGCTGCAGGGCTTCGGCACAGCTCGGCAGGTCAATGGCTGGGATGATAATCCGCTCGACCCCAGCGTCCTGCGCGCGCTTCAGCACGGCGTCGCGATCTTTGTCGTAGCGATGGAAGTTGAGATGGCAGTGCGTATCGACCAGCGGCGCAGACATCAGATGGCCAGGTCGGGGTTGTCGCGCAGCTTCTTCAAATCAGCTTCGACCATCATGCCGATCAATTCTTCGAAGCCGACATGCGGCTGCCAGCCCAGCTTTTCGCGCGCTTTGGCGGGGTCGCCCACCAGCAGGTCGACTTCGGCTGGCCGCATGAAGCGCGGGTCTTGCACAGCATAATCGCGCCAATTCAGCCCGACATGCCCGAAGGCGACTTCCAGCAGGCGCTGCACAGAATGCGTTTTTCCTGTCGCCACGACAAAATCGTCAGGCGCGTCTTGCTGCAGCATCAGCCACATGGCGCGCACATAATCGCCGGCGAATCCCCAGTCGCGCTGGGAATCGAGGTTGCCTATGCGGATCTCGTTCGCCAGCTCCAGCTTGATCTTGGCGACATGATATGTCACTTTGCGCGTCACGAATTCCAAGCCCCGCCGCGGCGACTCGTGATTGAACAAGATGCCGCTGCAAGTGAACAGATCGTAGCTTTCGCGATAATTCACCGTGATCCAGTGTCCATATACCTTGGCGACGCCGTACGGGCTGCGCGGATAAAAGGGCGTGCTTTCGCGCTGGGGGACTTCGCGCACTTTGCCGAACATTTCGCTGCTCGACGCTTGGTAAAAACGGATTCCGGGGTTGACCGTGCGCAGGGCATCCAGCAGGCGCGTCACGCCCAAGCCCGTGATATCGCCGGTGAAAACTGGCTGATTCCACGATGTCGGCACGAAGCTCTGCGCCGCCAGGTTATAGACTTCGTCCGGCTCGACGCGGCTGATAGCGGTGATCAAGCTGCTCAGGTCGCCCATATCGCCTTGCACCAGTTGGATGTGGGGTTGGATGTGCTGTATCCGTTCATAGCGCACCGTGCTGGTCCGCCGCACCATGCCAAAGACCTGGTAGCCTTTGTCCAGCAAGAATTCGGCCAGGTACGAGCCGTCTTGCCCGGTGATGCCGGTGA
>DAOUJB010000330.1:0-7934 GCA_034423155.1 Anaerolineae bacterium
GCCGGCGTGAAATTGGGATTGAATGTCAGCGCCGTGATGTAATTCTGCAGCGCCTTGTCGGTTTCGCCGCGTCCCTCGCGCGCCATGCCCAGGTAATAATAAGTTTCTTCGACATATTGTCCGCCGCCATCGCTCTGATTTTGGCGGACGATGCGCATCATGTCGTCATAGCGCCCGGTGTGATAATAGGCTTCCAGCGCGCCAAATTGATACCAGAACATGCGCCAGGGCAGCCCCAGCGCGATCGCCCGATCATAGGCTTGCGCCGCCGCGTCGTACATCTGCAAATCCATGAAGCTGCTGCCCATGTTGAACCAGGCGTGAGCGTCTTCCAGGTCGGCCGTGGCTTCTGCGCGCGCCAGCTCCAAGGCATTGATGGTGTTCTGCCATTCATCGGCGTCCGCGCCCAGCAGTTCCATCAGCTCTTCGTGGCGGTTGACGCTGTAGAGCACAATGTACTGGTAATTGAAATGCTGCCAGTAGTCCAGGATGTCGGCGTAGGCATAGCGCGTGTCGGGTCCGCGAAAGCTGTCCATGGTCGTGAATTCGGCCAGCGCATCATCATAGCCCGCCATCAACAGATAATGTCCCATCCAGTCATAGCCGCTGGGCTCGTAACCTTTTTCGATGATCACGGGGAAACCATTCGCCATCAGCGTCTTCAACAAGTCCAAGCTGCCGCCGCTGCGCACGATGGCGAAGACGGGCAGCTCGGGTATCTGCGTGTTGACGAACTCCGCCATCTGCCAGGGGCTGACATTTTTGTCTTCATAATTGGGTTTGAGCCAGTTGGCGGCGCGGTTTTGGTCGTCTGCATAACCAAAGTGCACCAGCGCGTTGGTCAGCGTGGCGGGACCGCAATTGTTCCAGCCTTGAAATTCCTTGCCCAGGTCGCCCAATCGAAACGCGGGCGGCAATGACAGGCTGGTTTCGTTGGTCTGCGCAGCGAGCGGCAGCGCCCACAAACAGCACAGGATTACAAGGCAGCTACGAAGCATGCGAGCAGTCTCACACCATGGCTTGATAGCGCAAGTATACACCGATTTCGCCGCGGCGGACGAGCGAGTTAGTCCCAGGCTTCTGCGCTGCTGACGCGCCATTGGTTGATGCAGTCGATGCCGGGCGCTGGCTCGATGACCGGTTCGGCTTCTCCCGCCTCGATCATGCGCTTGATCAGCCGTCCGCGCAGCACATCGGCGACTTCGCGGTGCGAGGCACAGCCAGCCCGATTGTCCAGCTCTTCTGGATCGGCCAGCAGGTCGTACAACTCCGATTCGACATAGCTGTCGCTGTCGGCGTGCTGCGTTCCGCTGCGCTGAGGCGCGCTGATGGCATATTTCCAGCGCCGGCTGCGGATGGCGCGTCCGACATGCGATTCGCTGATTTGGATGAAAGCTTCGTTTTGCCAGTCTTCGCCATCGCCAGCCAGCAGCGGCAAGATGGAACGCCCCTGCATCTGCTCTGGCACGGGGATGCCCGCGGCATCCAGCAATGTCGGCGGCAGGTCGACCAGGCTGACCATCTGCGCTATGCGCCCGCCGCCTGTGAAGGTGCCGCCATGCAGCAGGGTGGGCAGGCGCACCGACGCATCGTGGCACGAGCGCTTGTATTCGGCATTGCGCGTTTTGAAGTGATTGCCATGATCGCTGGTGAACAAGATGATGGTGTCGTCCAGTTTATCCAGGCTGATGAGCGCGTCGACCAGCCGGCCCAAAGCTTCATCCAGCCGCTTGATCATGCCGCAGTAACCCGCCCATTGCTGATGGGACGAGCCGCCCAGCGCAGCCAAGTCGGGTGGCATCCAGCGGCCGCGATAGCGCGTTTCATAACCCGGCGGCGCGGGATAATCATCGCGATGATTCTGGTGGTGCGGCTCAATGTAGGAGATGAAAAGGAAAAAAGGCGATTCCTGGTGGTCGTCTACATAACGGATGGCGGCGTCGGTCACGGCGTCCACGCGGTAGCCCGGCAGCTTGACAGCCTGGTTGTCGTTGTCGTACATGACGGTGTCGAAAGCGTCCGAGGTGAATTCCAGCGCGTTGGCCGCCAGCCAATAATCGTAGCCGCCGCGTTGCTCGACCGGCACCGCGCCAGGTCCCTGGTCAGCCAGATGCCACTTGCCGATGTAGCCCGTATCATAACCCGCCTCGCCGAAATAATGCGCCAGGGTGCGGCTGTCGGCAGGCAGCGCGATGCCGTTGCGGAAGCAGCCGGTTGTCGTGGCATACAGCCCCGTCTGCAAACAGCTGCGCGCGGGACCGCAGACCGGCTGGCAGGTGACGGCATAATGCACATCTGTGCCGGCGCGAGCGAGTCGGTCGAAGTTGGGCGTCAGATCGAGCGGGCTGCCGTGAACGCCCGTCGTGTCCCAGCGCTGCTGATCGGTGAAAAAGACGATGACATTGGGTTGAGATTGCGGATGAGGCATTTGTCGTCTAATTCGGGGTTGAACTATTTTTCTTTATGCGAAACATCTCCGTTTTCCCTTTCTGTAGCTTGGTCAAAGCACAACATAACGTTGTTCTTTTGAAAGTAGTACTGTGCGACATAGTCCCCACCATATAGAGATGCTGTGCGTAAAGGAAACAGTACCGAGTACGCCATTGCCATTCAGGACAATTGCGCGACAATGAATGCAGCCGCCGCCAAAATTACGCCAGCCAAAGCGATCGCCGTGCCAATGAGCCACATCAAGAAATGCCTCAGGCGTTTTTCTCCCGCAGTATTGATATCGCTGATTTTCTCTTCCAGATCGGCATTCTGTTCACTCATCTGTCGCAACAAATCAGAGCGGCTCTCGACCATCAAAGTCTCCAGTCTCGCTATGTCTGCCTTTGTCGCCCCGTGCGGCTCTTCCGCTTCTCGAGCGCTTTCGATTCGCGAAATTCGTTGTTCAATTTGCCCGACGCGCTCGACAACGCGGGCATGCGAAATCTGCTCTAATGCCTCTACTCGCTGTGCCAAACTCACGCTCGATTCTGCCATGCTTCACCCGCTGCCAAAGTTCGCTTCCATACATTCGACTATACAGCGAACCATTGCCACAATCAAGCTACCTGACATCAGCGAGTATAGGATAATCGTGTGCACTTTGCCTGGTCCGCTATTGTATCGTGTTGACGGGCGAGGCACCGTCTTGCCCCTACAGCGATTGCGCCGCGGGAGTAATGTGGTCTGGTTTGCCCATGTCTGACCATGTCGTCCTGGGCATCGACCTGGGCACGCAGGGATTGAAAGTCATCGCCGTCCGCGCAGGCGACGCGTCCATAATCGGTGCGTCATCAGCGTCTGTGCCCAATCTGACGCCCGCGCCTGGCTGGCTCGAGCAGCAGCCCGATGACTGGTGGCGCATTCTGTGCCGCTTGATGCGAAAATTGCTGCGCGAACAAGATATCTCGCCCGAGTCTGTCGCTGGCCTTGGCTTGTCCGGGCACATGCACTCGATCGTGCCACTGCGCGCCGATGGCGGCATCGCTCACAATTGCATCGTCTGGGCAGATACGCGCTCCCAGCCACAAGCGAGCAGCCTGGCGGACAATTGGCAGGATCGGCTGTGGAATCCGGCGATCGCGCCCTACAGCCTGGCCAAGCTGCTCTGGCTGCGCGAGCATCGACCGGCTGTCTATGACGAAACGGCTGTCGCGCTCTTCCCAAAAGATTACCTGCGCTGGCGGCTGGTGGGCGCGTTCGCCACCGATTATTCCGATGCTTCCGCTTCGCTGATGTGGGACTTCGCCGCCCGCCAATGGGATGAAAAGCTGCTGGAGGCGCTGGACATTCCCAGCGATCTGCTGCCACCTGCGGGCGATTCCTGTGCCCCCTGCGGGACCTTGACGCCCCAGGCCGCTGCCGAGCTGGGCTTGCGGCCCGGCACGATCGTGGCGCAGGGTGGCGGCGATGCAGCTTGCGCAGTGGTTGGCGCGGGCATCCCGGCTGACGATACGCTGCTCATCAATGCCGGGACGGCTGTGCAGGTGATTGAATTGATCGCCGAGCCGACCGCTTTTGATGGGGGGCGCGCCATCCGCTACTTGTTCGAGCTGGGCGTGGACGGACGCTGCTTCGTCATCGGCGCATTGAACAGCGCTGGGCATTCGCTGGACTGGTGGCGGCGCTTGCTGGACCCCGCGCAAAGTCACGCCGATATGGAAGCGCTGGCGGCAAAAGAGCCAGGCGGAGCCGATGGCCCGATCTTCTTGCCCTGGCTGCAAGGCACGGGCACGCCATTCCTGCTGGATGGACCTTATGGCAGCTTCGTGCAGCTTTCCGCAACCGCAGACCAGCCTGCCCTGACCCGCGCAATATACGATGGCGTGGCCATGGGCATTCGCCTGTGCGCCGAAGCTCTGGTCGGCGAAGAAGCGCTCGCCACCAAGCGATTGCTCTTCACCGGCGGCGTGCCCAAAAGCCCTTTGATGCGGCAGATACTAGCGGGCGTATTTGGCAGGGAAATCCGCTGCCGATCATTCTCCGACATGTCGGCATTGGGAGCGGCGGCGCATGCAGCGGTGGCATCGGGATTGGCAGAAAATGCCCAAAGCTGGCTCGCCGACTTTGATTATGGCGAGATCAGGGGGGCTGCCAAGGACTCGCTCGCCGAGCCATATCGCAGCGCCTATGACCGCTACAAGCTGTGGGCGGCGCATATCGCAGCGAATGCAGGCGCGTAAGCCAGCTTAGCCACCGTTGAAGGCCCGTTCCAGCTCGGCGATATCCAGCTTCTTCATTTTCATGAAAGCGGCTGTAACGCGGGCGACTGCGGCGGCATCATCGCTGGCCAGCATCTCGTGCAACTGGGGCGCTGAAATCTGCCAAGAGACGCCGAAGCGGTCGGTCAGCCAGCCACCTACACTTTCTGCGCCGCCATTGGTGGTCAGGCTCTCCCACAGTCGGTCGATCTCGGCTTGATCGTCACAATTGATGCAGAGCGAAAAGGCGGCATTGGGTTCGAAGAATGTATTGCCATTGACGAGCGTGAAGCGCTGCCCAGCCAGCTCAAAATCTGCGAACATGATTTGGTCGGGTGCGCCCGGTCCGACTTCGCTGTGATGAACGATGTTCAAAACGCGAGAATCGGGCAACAACGAGGTGTAGAATTCGAGCGCCTCTTCAATGCGCCCGTCAAACCAGAGATTGGCGACGATCTTTTGCATGGCTTAGCTCCCTCTCGGCAATTCAATAGGTTATGACTTCAGCGATTTGGTCTGCCCAGCCACGGCGGCACAGTTCTAATCCGCGTAGAGATCGAAAGGTCCGAAGCCATGCGGCAGCAAGTCTTCCAGCGTCGTGGTCAAGCGCACATTGCCATCCAGGTCAGCCAATATCACGCGCAGGGATGGCGAAAACTCATAGAGCAACTGGCGGCAGACTCCACAAGGCGAGCCAGCATCGCGAGTCGCCACAGCCACCGCCGTGAATTCGCGTTTGCCTTCGCTGACCGCTTTGACCAGTGCTGTGCGTTCTGCGCAGATCGTGGGCGAAAAAGAGGCGCTTTCTACATTGCAGCCTGTATAGAGCGTGCCATCGGCTGCCAGCAGGGCGGCGCCAACAGCATAGCGGCTGTAGGGGATATACGCGTGCTGGCTGGCGGCTATGGCTGCGGCGACAAGCTGCTGGTCGCTGAATGTTGCCATGGAGGATTCCTCGCTTTCTGTCACTTGGCGGCGGCTTTGCTGGCATTCGGCGCGCCGTTGCTGGTCGCTGTCGACAAGACCTTGCGCACCTTGACCTTGCGGATGCGATGCCCATCAATAGACAGCACGGTCATGCTGAGAATGTCCGTTTCGATCGTCTCGCCTGTCTGGGGCACGCGTCCCAGCGCCAAATAGATATAACCGCCCAGCGTATCGGCAGTTGCTGTGTCGATGCCGATATTCAGCAGCGTGTTCAGGTCGTCCAGGTCCATGCCGCCTTCGATGAGGTAGCTGCCATCATCCACCGCGACATATTCTTCTTCTTCGCCATAATCGTATTCATCGCGGATATCGCCGATGATTTCTTCGATCAAGTTTTCGATCGTGACCAAACCAGAAGTGCCGCCGTATTCATCGACCACGATGGCCAGATGCACATTCTTGGTTTGCATCTCCTTCAGCAAGGCATCGGCGCGCTTGGTTTCGGGCACAAAATAGGTGGGGCGGATCAAATCGCGGATCTGCTGGCTGCGCAGGTCATCGCGATTCTTCAGCAGCGTCAAAATATCTTTGGCGTTTAGCAAGCCCAGCACATTGTCGATGCTGTCTGAATAGACGGGAATGCGCGAAAAGCCAGACTCTACAAAAGCCGCCAGCGCCGCCATGATGCTTTCGGTCACCTCCAGCGCGACAATATCAATGCGCGGCGTCATCAGCTCGCGAGCGCTGGTTTCGCCCAGTTGCAGCACGCTGTAGATCATGTCTTTCTCTTCGTCTTCGATGACCCCGCCACTGTGGCTGGCGTTGACGAGGGTCATGATCTCTTCTTCGGTGACCATGTTGACGAGTGGCTGGCTGCCAAGAACGCGCGATATCAAGCGCACCAGCAGCAGCACCGCCGCGGTCAATGGCGCAACCAGCGTCAGCAGCAAGCGCATCGGCGCAATCGACAAAGGCAATAGCGCCTCGCCATAAGCCGAGCCCAGCGCCTCGGGCAGCAGATCGCCCAGCAGCAGCGTGATGCCCGCGCCCAGCACGATTGTCACGCACGCCCACAGCAAGTCCAACGCTGCATCGCCACTGGCGAATCGCTCCATCAGCAGCAGCGTGAGCAGCACAGCGATAGCCATGCGAGTCAAGATGTGGGTGATGGTCACGCTCATGCTGAGGCGCAGGGGATTTTCATAAATCGCCATGAATCCCAGCGCTCGCGCATCGCCATCATCGGCGAGATCGCGCATGGTCGACCGACTGGCGCTTTGCAGAGCCGCGTGCAGCAAACCGACGGCGGCATGCAGCAGCAGCGCCAGCAGTAGCAGAATTGCGACAGCGCTAGCAGCCACGACTCGTCCGTCCTGGCGAATTTGACCTGCCAAGCCAAAATGACCGGACCGGCGGAAGCGAGATCGGCTGGGCAAAATTGGCTATGTGCGTGGGACTCCGGGAGGGAGGCTCGGCTAAGTCGTCCACTTCTTTGTCGAAACTAATTCAACAGGCAAGTATGACTATAGCATAGCTGGGCGCGAAAGTCCAGCCCCCGACAAGTACCCTCCAGGGCAATCGCATTGGGATGTTCATTTGCCACAGATGTGAAACCAAGTAAGTCATGTGACAAACGGGCAACGCCGATAAAACCCGAAATCTGTAGGGGTGAGGCGCCGACTCGCCCTCAACGTCGACGTTGATCAGGTGGGCGAGTCAGCGCCTCGCCCCTACGACGTTTCATCATTATGTTGCATTACTTTGTTGGAATTACTTCTGTGGCAAGCACTTGATCGATTTGGTCGCTGAGAAAACCGCTAGCTACAGCGAAATCGAGCCGGCTCCGTCCAGTACAATCGGACCGCCAGGCCCGTATGCAAAGCCGCCTTTGAAAAAAAACCCTGCAAAAGGTAAAGTAGGCGCTGGGCGTCTTGCCCATATTGTATGCCAATCACTCAAATCAAGGAGACCTTCTATGAAACGCCTTTTAATTTTGCTCGCGCTGCTGCTGCTCGCGCTGCCAGTCGCCGCGCAAGACATGGGCGGCTGCATGCTCGAAGCGCCCGACAGCCCCGCCCAGGTCAATATGATCGGCTGGACCTACCCCATCATCGACTTTTACGCCAACGAGCTGGAAGCCTGCAACAGCGTCGATAATATCGATGTCAACACACAGTTGCTGGACAGCGGCTCGGCGCACGATCAACTGCGTCTGGCCTTGGGCGCGGGCGGCACTTCGCCCTATGACATCATCATGGTTACGCAGGGCGATGTGAACTCCTATGTCGCCGAAGGCTGGATGATGCCGCTCAATGACCT
>DAOUJB010000331.1:0-1630 GCA_034423155.1 Anaerolineae bacterium
GCGGTCCGATCAAAATGACATACAGCCCCAGGAACAGGCAGAGCGTCTGCAGGGGCGGCAGCAAGTCCACGCCGGGCAGGTTGGCGACAGCTTCTGCGCCCCAGGTCGACTGCGTGAAGTTGTTGCGCCAGGCTGGCTGTGGCGAGCGCGTCAGCAGCAACTTGCGCCACAATTCGCTCAAGCTATCCCAGCGAGCCAGCGGCGCAAGGCTCGGGTCGGCCGCCAAAAAGTCGACCACGCCAGCGCCCAGTTCGCGGCGGATCAGCAGGGGAATGCCAGCTTGTTCGACCAGCACGGTCGCGCCCTCCGCCAGTTGTCCGCGCGCGATGATGGCGGGACCTCGCAGCTCGCTGTGCTTGTCGCCGGCAAATCTTGCCAGCTCGCTCAGATCATCAATTGATTGCGCTTCTTGCGGCAGCAGCGGCAGCAACTCACTCAGCGCGCTGGTGGTGGCTGTTGCGCTGGGTCCGCCGCCCACCAGCAGATGTCCGCCCTCCGCCACCCATTGCTCAATGGCGTCTCGCTGGTCCAGCGACAGGCTCGCGCTGTCGATATTCAGCAGCATCAACAGATCCAGCGATGCCAGGGATTGCGCGCGTTCGGGCAGGTTGTGCAGGCTCCAAATGGCTTGCTCGGCGCGGTAACCGCCGATATGCACGCCCGTCAGGCTGGGCGCGATCGTGTTCGCGCCGGTAACGACGGCATATAGCTGGTCGCCGCGGTTCAGGTTAAAAAGAGGCGCATCGCGCGAGGCACGCACGCCGCCATCACTGTCGATCAGCTCGACGCGGATCTGGTCGGGATAAGTGCGCGCCTGGATGTTGAGCGTGGCGGTTTTCTGCGCGCCGCTGGGCAGCTCGACAGGCGTGCTGAAAGCGTTGCCCACGACAGTGCCAGAAGTCTCGGGGCGCACCACCAGCCGTCCGCGCAGCGACTCGCCATTGTTGGTCATGGCGATTCGCAGCGGCGTCCAGTCGTCGGGACGAAAGAAGCCGTTGAAGCCGGCGTCAATCGTCAACTCGACCACATCGCGGAAGTTGTCTTGCGCAGCGGCCGGTTGCATCAGCAGCGCGCCAAAAAGCAATATGGCGATGCCCAAAAGCCGCGCCATGGCTGTCCCCGCAGTTTAACAGATACAGGCTGTATTGTAGCACGGGCTTGGGCAGGCGTTACCCTCGGCCGTCTATCTGCTGCTGGCGGAGATTGCGCTATAATCGCGGGCAACGATCCACGACACAGCCGAATGAGGAGAACCTCCCATGCCCTACCAAGCCGCGCAATCGCGCTACGACTCCATCGCCTATCGCCGCAGTGGCCAGAGCGGTCTGCTGCTGCCCGCCATTTCCCTGGGAATCTGGTGGAACTTCGGCGGCAACGATTTGCTGGAAAATTCCCGCGATATGCTGCGCACCGCCTTCGATCTGGGCGTCACCCACATCGATATCGCCAACAATTATGGTCCGCCGCCCGGCAGCGCCGAGGATACTTTTGGGGCAATCTATCGCCAGGATCTGGCACCCTACCGCGATGAGCTGATCGTCTCCAACAAAGCCGGCTATCGCATGTGGGATGGCCCCTACGGCGAATGGGGCTCGCGCAAGTACCTGATCGCCAGCTGCGATCAGAGCTT
>DAOUJB010000332.1:0-10124 GCA_034423155.1 Anaerolineae bacterium
TCTGCCATGCGCCGCACGACGGGGAATCGCGCCCACAGCGCCGGCACGAACCAGGTCGAAGCGCCGCGATAGGGCAGGGCATGCGCGCCCCAGCCTTCTGCTCGCCATCTTTGCGGGAGTTTGCCATCGGCGGGCACGAGCAGCTGCGTTTCAAAGCGCGAATGATCGAGCGCCCCCGCCAGCGTGAGCAGGTCGGTTTCGCCGCCGCCCAGCCCTGTATACCAGGATGCATAGAGGATTCGCTTCATGCCGCTCACAAGCACAGGGGGCGCGCGTTGTATCGCTCGCGTTCGGCACAGGTCAGCTCACGCGGCTGATATTCGCTTTCGATGCGCTCCAGCAGCGAATCGATGCTTTCCAATGTCCACAGCCGGAAGACATCATCTGTGTCGCGGGTGACGAAGTGCGCGGCATCGGGACTGTAGCTGAAATCCGCGATCGGCAATGCCTGTGAGAAGCGCGCCTCGAGCTCGCCCGATGCGCTATGCCACAAGAGCAACTCGCCCCCAACCGCCGCCAACAGCCGTCCCGCGCCCGGCAAGACCGCCAAATTGCTCGCTGCCAGCGATTCACCCGCCATGCGCCTGCGCAGCCTGCCGTCGGTCGTATCGACGAGGATGATGCTGCCGTCCGATTGCGCCAGCGCCAGCGATGCGCCATCCGCTGCCAGCGCGCCCAGCCTTACATTGACCAACAGATGCCGCTGCGCCGCATAATCGTCCAGCGACAGCCGGGTCAGCACGGCCAGTCCCTCGTCCAGCGGCACATAGAACACCAGCGCATCGTCATGGAAAGCCGCCTGGGCATCAGCAGTTACCCCCAGCGGAAATGCAGCCAGGCTCGATCCGTCTTGCGCATCCCACAACAGCGCCATTTCGGCATGCAAGCTCACGAAGCGCCGGCCATCCGCCGCGAAGACGACATCGCGCGCCGGGCCAGCATCGCCCGTGCCCAAAGCTTGTGGCTCGGCAAATTCGGCGTTCAGCAACCAGGCGATTCTGTCATCGACAGCCACCACAGCGCCCTCATCCGCCGCCAGGTAGAGCGCACGCAGATTTTCGAGAGGCGCTGGCCAGCTGTGGGTTTCTGCGCCAGAGTCGGTCGCATACATTGTCGCGCGCCCGTCGTAATGCAGCACAATCTTGTCACCTGCGTGGGCGATACTGGCACCAGGCAAGTCGGAAATGGGTTGGTTTGCCAGGTCGCGCAGGGAGATGCTCCTGTCGAGCACGACCACGAGGCGCTCACCGACCAGGCTCGTGCCGGGCAGCGCCCCCTGCAGCAGAATGGCGGGCTGGTCTGCGACTGGTCGGCTCATTTCCAGCGCCGCGCTGTACACATCGGGCGAGGCCAGCGTGTAGGCAGCGCCGCGCAACTCGCGCAATGCCGCGGCATCCAAAGCTGCCACGATCAGCCTCAGCAGACGATGCGCCGAGCCGGGATCGTCCAGAGCTGACTGCGCTTCCCAGGTCAAGGCCAGCGCCAATTCTGTATCGCCGGCCTGCAGCGCTTGTCTGGCCGCCTCCAGCAGACGCCTGCCATCTCTGGTACGCATCGGCAGGTGGGCTTGGGTGGCGCGGGCGGTTGTGGCGCGGGCTTGGGCGGTGGCTCGCGATTCGACCGCCGCGAGTGTGGCTGCGCTGGCTGTCGCTCCGACCGACTCGCTGATGCGTGCGCTGGTCGCCGCGAGTTGATCGATCAGCCCGACTGCGCCCTCGCTGGCGGCCGTGGCGGTGGCAGCGGCCAGCGCGATTTGAGTTTGGGCGGCTTGGGTCTGGGCGGCGTCCGCTCCCCCGCTGAAGATCGCCCCCGTCACGAATTGCAGCAAAAACGCACCCACCGCGACGATTCCCAGCGCCCCAACCGCCAGTAGCAGCCGACGCGACCGCGAGCCCGTCTGCGCGCGCATGCCACTGCCGCGTCCACGGCGGCTGCTGTGGATGAACTCGACTTGCAGCTGCGATGGTTTGGGTTGACGTCTGTTTGCGCTCGCCAGCCAGCGCCGAGCATCTTCCCAGCGTTGTGCGGGCAGCAGGTGTTCATTGCTGCGACCGCTCGACCGCCAGCGCTCGGCCGCCACCAGCAACTCCGTATGCAGCCGCAGGTCTTCATCGACTTCCAAGTGCGGCCGAAGCTGCTCAATTCGCTCGACCAGGTCGTCCTGCTCGCGGAAGAACAGGTAGGTGTTGTCCACGATAGCCGGATGCACTTCGACGCTGATTTCTTCATCGCGGATCAGCGTGATGATGCGCTTGCTGTGGCTGACGGCGTGCTGGATGAGCTCGTTGCAGAGCTGGCTTTCGGCGCTGGATTGCGAAAGGACGATCGCCACCGTATAGGCTTGCAAGATGCCGGTCTTTTGCCGCGCGCTTCCAGCAGACAGCTTCGCAAAGTCGCTGTCGTCGAACCAGCAGTCGATGCCGCTCGCGCGCATTTGAGCCGCCAACCGCCGCACAAATGCGATGTCGGCCGGATGGTAGATGCAGAATATGTCGTGATAGGCAATGTCGTTCACAACCGACCTTGCAAGACACTTTCGCAGATAAGCTCTATTTTACAGCAATTTGAAATCGGCACGGCGCGTCGGGTGCTGGCCGCCAACCAGCGAATCAAAAAAAGGGCGAACCAGTGGCTCGCCCCCAAAATGCTGTGTTGTCTGCCGCCGGAACTAGCCCCCGGCTTGATGCGTGATGCGCCCTGGCAGCTCGACATGCAGCGGGCTATTGGCAGCGATGTAATCCGCCACGACCTGATCGAGCGGACTGCCCTGGTCATAGGGATTGATCGCGTTTGTTTCCAGGATCGCATAACCATCGCCGCCGCTGCGCATGTAGTCGTTGGTGGCGACGCGATAGACAGCCTCTGGATCCAACGCGCTGTATTCGCCGTCGCTCATTACTTCGGCGCTGACGATGCGGCTGCCGGCTTCTTGCGTGGCGTCAAAGGTATAGCGCATGCCAGCCACCTGCGGGAAGCGCCCGGCCGCGCCATCGACCACGGGGTTGCCGTTGTCGTCGACTTCCACACGGCTCACGCCATTCTCCAGCGCGGCCAACACATCTGCGCCGGTCAATTCCAGCGTGCTGATGAGGTTGCCAAAAGGCAGCACATTCAGTACTTCGCCCAAGCTGACTTCACCTACGTCGATATCAGCGCGGATTCCGCCGCCATTTTGGATCACAATATCGGCAGCAGTGTTTGCCAACAGGGCATCGGTGATGACGACTCCCAGCAGGCACTCTTGAATGCGGCAGAGACGCGGGCTGGTGCCGGTCAGCGCCACGCTGGTCTCGCCCACACGCTGCGAAGTTAGCTCGGCGATCGGCTCGGCCAATACAGCGATGAGATCGCTGAGTTCGGGATCGGGCGTGATGTAACGGCTCAGCAAGATAGCATCGCCATCCCAATCACTCAGAACGCCGGCGCCGTCAAATTCGACATCCAGCCGACCCAGATAGATCGTCTTGGTATCCGCCTGCACGACCAGCACTGGCTCGCCACTGGCGCTTTCGAGCACTGTGGGATATCCACCGAGCGCGCCGCTGTAGGCATTGCTGAGGAAGGTGTTGGTGTGCCCGCCGACAACAATATCGACGCCGCTGACGGCTTGCGCCAATTCCAGGTCCGGTTTATAGCCGAGATGCGAAAGCACGATGATCTTGTCGATGCCTTGAGCGCTCAAGCTGTCGACCTGCGCCTGGGTGATTTCAGCCAGGTTTTCGTGGAAGACGAGATCTTTGCTGGGCTTGTTCAGGATCACGGTTTCCGGCGTGGTCAAGCCAATGATGCCGATCGACTCGCCGCCCACATCCAGGACGACCGATGGCGCGACGACGCCGTCCAGATAGGCGTCTGCGCTGAAGTCGATATTGGCGCTCACGGTCGGGAATTCCAGCGCCTGGACGAACTCGGCCAGCTTTTCGCTGCCTTCGTTAAATTCGTGGTTGCCTAATACCAGCGCATCGTAGCCGATGGCGTTCATGATCTGCACGCTATCTTGCCCGCGATATTGGACATGGAAGAGCGTGCCGGTGAAGCGGTCGCCGGCATCGAGCAACAGATGATTGTCGACTTCGCCGCGGATCTGTTGCACGACAGTCGCCAGCCGCGCTGCGCCGCCATTGCCATCGCGCTGTGCTTCGTGGTGGCCATGCACATCATTGGTGTGCATGATGGTCAGGGAATAGCTCTCGTCCTGCGCGCCGACAAGGGACACGAGCAGTACGAAGAGCGCGAATAGCCATATCAACTTGCGATTCATGCGATTTCTCCTTGTATCTGTCAGACGATTTCTGATTGCTGGATGGACTGACTTTACCTTATCAATCATAAGTTGCCTGCCCACGCGCAATTCTTTAAGAAATCGTTAAGACAGTATAGCAGGTGTCGACTGGCGCGGGGAATACTCGGTCAATCTCGCCGCAGGGCAATCGCATCAAAATGGAAACCATGATGCCAGCGACCAAATAGATCAAATACTTGCCACAGAGGCACTGAGACACAGAGAAAAACGTTCAAATTAACTTTGGGTGGCTGACAACTCGCCCTCATTACAACCAGGATTTCGAATTGTTCTGCCTTACCAAACCAACCTCTGTGCCTCTGTGTCTCTGTGGCAAATAAATAACATAATGCAATTGCCCTGAATCTCGCCGCCAGATGCCCGGCTAGGTGCGCGGGGAATTTCCGCCGGTGTCGCGCCACTTGTCATTCTCCAGGACGCCGACCACCTGGCACCAGGCCGGTGTTTCCAGCGGATTGCGCAGCAGACGCATGCCCAGCTTCTCCATAACCCGCTGCGAGGCCAGGTTGTCGCGCTCGGTCGTGGCGACCACCCGCCGCAATCGCAACTCTACGAAGAGAAATACCAGCAGGGCGCTGGCTGCTTCGGTCGCATAGCCCAGCCGCCGATATTCTGGCAGCACACCCCAAAACAAGCCGACCTCCGGATTGAGCAGGTTGTCGGACTTGTCGCCTTTTAACGCGCCCCAGGGCACGACTGTCGGCACAATCCCGACTGCGCCCACAAATCCGCCCGTGTCGCGCCGCTCGATAGCATAATCGGCATAGGGCGGCTGTTGCAAAGCTGCCAGCTCGCGGTAGCTGTCGATCGTCCAGGTCAGCCAGCGCCGAGCGGTCTCTGTGTCTTCATCTTGCTGGAAGACGCGCCGGCGGAAGTCGCTGCAGGCGGCCAGATCTTCCTGGCAAAAGTGCCGAATGCGCAGACGCTGGCTCGTCAGCTCGAGGCGGTCGATCATGCTCGCGTGCGCCGATCAACTGCGCAGGTAGGATGCGCCATTGACATCGATTATCGTGCCGGTGGTGAATTCTGCGCCAGCCGAAGCCAAGAAGAGCGTGGCATAAGCGACTTCTTGTGGTTTCGCCACCCGACCCAGCGGTGACTGCGCGCGGATAGCATCGCCGTCCGGTGCGGCCAGTCGCTCGGCCGCCATGTCGGTTTCTGTGAAGCCGGGCGCGACGGTGCCGATGAAGATATTGTGAGGCGCCAGCAGCTTGGCCAGCGACTGCCCCAGGCTGTTGAGAGCGGCTTTGCTTGCGCCATAAGCAGGCGCGGTCGGCTCGCCACGGAAGGCGCCGCGCGATGAGATATTGACGATGCGTCCGCCTCCTTGTTGGATCATGTGTTGTGCGGCGCAGTACATGGCGTTTGCCGCTCCAAATAGGTTGACGCCCAAGATGCGCGAGAAGTGTTGCATCCATTCGTCATAACTACAGTTGGTCAGCGGGCGCTCTTCATAAATGCCGGCATTGTTGACCAGGATATCCAGTCGTCCCCAGCGCTCGACCACTTCATCGACCAGGCGCTGAATCTGTCCGCTGTCGGCCAGGTCGGCAGGCAGGGCGAAGTGCCCATCGCCTTCCAGTTGATCGAGCGTGTGCCGGGCGGCTGTCGCATCGCTGTTGTAGTGCACAGCCACTTGCGCTCCACGCGCCGCGAATCCCTTGGCGATTTCTCGCCCGATCCCGCGTGATCCCCCTGTGACCAAAGCTACCTGGTTGTCAAATCGCATATCATCGCTCGCATGTGCCGCGCTGGAAATCGATCGCTACTGTCTTCATGGCAGCCCACCATCCAGAACCAACAGGTCTTTTAAGTGGGGTTCACATCGCCAAGCCTATTCGCAGGCGTCAGCTTTGTCCAGATAGTCGCTGTGCAGCCAGCCCGTACGCCCGCCGTAATTTACGCGATACCAGTAGGTGGTGCGCATCGTAGCGTTGAGCCGCGCGCCTGTGGGCACGGCATGCAAGATAGCGCTGCTGGTGCTGGGATCGCTGCGCAGGTTGAGAATATCGGTGGCTGTCACCGTGCAGTCCGTCAGGTCATAGACGGGCTCGGAAATGATGCCGGAAACCAGGAAATCCACCGGCATGAGCACGGCTGTGCCAGCACGGTCGACATTGGCGCACTTCATGTTATCGGAAGTCCAGGTGCGCAAAGGTACGATAGAGCGTGGCGAGAAGGCGGCATCGAGCAGGACGATCGTGCCCGAATCCTGCACGAAGCAGGCGTCCACCGGACTGATCTCGCCAAAGATATCGACCGCGTAGATGAAGCCATAGTCGATCAAGTTCTTGTTGCCCACGCCAGCCGCGTCTACTTCACGGCAGTGGGTGTCATTCGGCGCATCGGCGACAACAATATGGGGGGCCAACAAATTGCACAAACTGCCGGCCGGCTCTTCCCAGGTGCCATCGTCTGCAGTGCTGCCCGCTGCGCCAGTCCCGTCGCCGTCCTCACCATCGTCTGCGGATTGACTAGCAGCGGCAGCCTGCGCTGCGAAGGCGCTTTGTATTTGGAAGGAGAATGCGCCCTCTTCGTGCTCGGCCGCGCCGATGTCACAAGCATCTGGCGGTCGCAATATGCCGCGCTGATCGTTCGCCAGGCAATGGGCGCTGTCGCCGGCATCAATAACGGGACTGTCGAGATTGGGCGTGTAATAGGCGGGCGCACCGGCCAGCAGCAGCAACTGCGGATCTGCGCTGAGCCCTTCGTGTCCGCAAGAGGCATCACGGATCAAGTTGCCGATATTGGCTTCCAAAGTGCCGCCGCAATCGCCCTCGACATTCCCGGTCAAGATGCTGTTGTATAGCTCCAGATCGTCCTCGTCATAGATGCCCGCGCCAGATGTTGCCCGGTTCTCTATGATCGTGACATGGGTGAGGTTGGCGCTGCCCCTGTTCAGAAGTCCGCCGCCCATAGCGACAGCGCTATTGCCGCTGATAGTCGAATTGCTGATGGTGGCGCTGCCCGCTGTAACATAGATGCCACCGCCCAGGTCATTTGATGTATTGTCGCTGATGCCCGACTTGTCGATGATGAGCGTACTTTCTGCACCGCTGAAGTAGATGCCGCCGCCAAAGCTGTCGTCTGGCGCTTCGTCTTCTGTGATGCTGCCGTTGCCACTCGGCGCGGTCAAAATGCGAGTCCGGTTGCTGCTGACAAGGCTATCAATGAGCAGCACATCGCTATCGATGGCCGCGATGCCGCCGCCAGCGCCCGCCGAATTGTTGTGGCGGACGACGCTGTTGTACAAAGCCAGTTGGGAGTCTGTCGCAAACACGCCGCCACCCTGGCTGCTCGTCCAGCCGTCGGTCACGGTCAAGTCTTTGAGAGTCAGACTGCCTTCGCGAACGGCAAAAATCCTGTTGCCTTCACCGTCGATTACGAAGCCCATGCCTTCAATCACCACTTCTGAAGTGACTTCCAGCGTGGCGTCAAGCACAATCGTGCCTTCGACAGTGCCTTCTTCTGTGATGCTGATGGTGTCCGATCCTGTGTTGTCATCGGCGGCGGCATCGCCAGCTTCGCAGTTATTGGCCGGCGCGACCTGGTCATTGCCATTGGCAGACCGGATGGCATTCGCCAAGCTGCAATCGGCATCGACACTGATATCGGCTGCCAACGCAGCGCCCGCCTGAATCAGCAGTAGCGCCAGGCACATGCTTATGAATAGTCGTCTGATATTCACGGCTTTGGTCCTATTCTCAACCTTGGTTGATAGGCTAAGCCGAAAAACCGCCCCAATCGCGCATCGGCGGCATCGACCTGTTTCCGCTCTATTTAAGTGCGATTCGGGTTTCTGCACAAACGATAATGCAGCGGAATCGGGCGCAATCTCGCGGCTGTTTAGGTCAGTTCGGCCATCTTGCGCAGCAAAGCCAGGGTCATGCGCGCATCGCCCAGAGCCGTGTGGGCGTCGACTGCGGGCAAGCCTTCGCGCCGTGCGGCGACAGACAACTTGTGCGGGCGATAATTCCTGCCGTTGGGATTGCGCTCGCCTTTGTAGCGGGCATACTGCTTCATGGCGCAATCGCGCTTTACCACGCGCGGCTCGGGCAAGTTGTAGATTGATGCTGTTTGCAGCAGCATTCGCCAATCAAAGTCCATGTTGTAGGCGACGATGATCTGCCCCGCCAGCAACACCGACAGCTGGATATAAATCTGTCGAAAACTCGGCGCGTCGGCTACATCGCGATCGCTGATGCCGTGAATGCGTGAGGCGGCGGGCGGGATGGGGATGCTGGGCTTGATGCGCTGATGAATGCGTGCCGCGCCCGCTTGGTCGATGATGGCGATTTCTACAATTTGGTCGGCAGCGCCCAAGCCAGTTGTCTCCGTATCCAGCACCAAGAAGTCGCGCCTTAGCAAGCCGCGTGCCCACTGGATGGCTTGCCGCCGGTGCGCCGGGTGATAATGCCGCGTCATCTCCGCGCCCTCTCGCTATCCTTGCGTTGCAAAATCATAACACGGCCTGTTGAACTCGTGCTTGCACATGCGAAGAGGCTGTGTTACACTTCTGCCATCGTCGGGTGAGTAAAGGAGGTGAATCAAAATGATAGGTTTACAGGGGGTAGCCCTCTGACCGCATCACACCTCTAGGGGTTTGTCCGTTTAGGGGGTGAACCCGAAACCGCCAGACTGTGAAGTTGACAGTCGAGGGACCGCAGACTAATCCTCTGCGGTCTCTTTTTTTGCAGGATTGCCGGCAAATCCGCGTCAAGCCCTAAAGCTTCTCATACTCTTCCCGCAAGATCGCGTACCAGACCGAGTCTTTGTAGCCGTCGCGGTGATAGTGATAGGCGCGCCGCGTGCCTTCACAGCGCATATTCGCCTTTTGCATCACCCGCCCCGATGCGGGGTTGTGCGCGAAGTGCCCGGCCGCGATGCGATTCAAGCCCAGCTCCTCAAAGCCGAATTGGATGAGCAGCCGCAGCGCCTGCGTCGCCAGCCCACGCCCCCAATAGGGCATCCCAATCCAGTAACCGACTTCGGCGCGCTTGTGTTCTGGCTCCGGATGGATGCCCATGCAGCCAGCGAAGCAATCCGACTGCGCCTCGATGATAGCGAATGTATAGGCTTGGTCGCTTCGCCATGCTTCGCTGGTTTTGCGCACGAATTCATGCGCGGCTTCCGGCGGATAGGGATGTGGCACGAATGTGTTGGCGGCGATCTCGGGCGCGCTGGCATACTTCAAAATCGGCTCGATATCCTGCTCCGCCAGCGGGCGCATCCAAAGCGCAGGGCAGCGCAATATCGTTTTCTTCATGCCGCATTTTCCTTATGGCTCGGTCTCGCAGCCCAGCGTTGGCGCATCATCTGCCGCCGGTCGGCTGGCCAACTGTAGCGACAATTCCAGCGTGCGCCGATCGCGGATGACCAGCAGTTGCACTTCGTCGCCTGGGCGCGTCTGCTGCACCAGAAAAGCCATCAGCGCATCCAGATCGTCAAAGTGAACCCCGTTGATGGCAACGATCAGGTCGCCGCCGGCACAGACTGTTTTCCCGCGCACTTCAGTCAGCCGCTCGCCACCCCGCAAGCCAGCCAAATGCGCCGGCGAACCAGCCGATACCCCGCGCAACAGCACGCCCCGCTCGGTCGGCAAGTCCAGCGCCGCACTCAAGCCGGCCACGCCATAGCCGCCTTCTTCGCGCATCACCGATATGCCCATCCAAGCATAGTCGACTCGACCAGCCGTCAACAAGTCGGGGATGACGCGCCGCATGGTATCGGCAGGCACGGCAAAGCCAATGCCGGCGACATCGCCACTGCGGCTCTGATTGGCTGTCGTCATGCCAAAGACCAATCCGCGCGAATCCAGCAA
>DAOUJB010000333.1:0-9797 GCA_034423155.1 Anaerolineae bacterium
TGGCTTTGTGCACCAGCAAGCCGCCGCTATTGGCTTTTTCGCGATGCCAGCGCCGGAAATAATCCGCGCCGTGACTGGTATCGAGCAGCCAACTGAAATCGACCAGCAGCGGATGCCCGACCGTGCCCGCGCGCAGCAACTCACAAAAACGCGCATACGCCGGCGCATAGCGATAATTGAAAGTCACCCGCAGCGATTTGCCCGTGCGCTGCAGTGCCGCGAAGATGTCTCGCAGCTTGTCCAGCGTGGTGGTCAGCGGTTTTTCGCAGATGACATCACAGCCGGCTTCCAGCGCCGCGATGATGTAATGATGATGCCAGGCATCGATTGTGGTTACGATTACAGTGTCGGGCTGCGTTTCCCTCAGCATGCGCAAGAAGTCGTCGGCGTGATAGGCGGGAGTATGCGCTGGCAGCTGCGCCTGGTACCAGTTCATGCGCGTGTGGCTGAGGTCGCAGAGCGCAACCAGCTGAGCGTGGTCGGGGTACTGACTGGCGATGGCATCGATGTACATGCCCGCGCGCGAACCCGTGCCGACGATGGCGTAGCGTTTTCTGTGGCTGGACATGGCGCTCCCTGTGGCTGCTTACACTGCGCAAATATGATACAAGCGAAAAGGCTAAACAAAAAAGAGCGACCGGGATTCTTTGTGTCCTGCGCGTTTTGATGGTTACAGTCTGTCTAAGTGCGAGCAAGTCATGCGAAAACGGCGATGCTACTCAATTTGGAAACTGGTAGGGACGATACTTGTATCGCCCAAATGCGCAGTGTTTATCGGGTGGTCGACTCAAGAGTCGCCCCTACGCCATTCAACTTGATTGTTGTATTGCTTTGTTGACCTTACGGAGATAAAGCCTTGCTCTTCTCTCGGTGCACTCGGTGGTATATTTATTGTATTGCCTTTTGCGTGTACTTCTGTGCCTCTGTGGCAAATTGTTGTTTCACGACTTACTCGCGCTTGCTTTGGTCAACGGCGATATGGTGAGCGAGACGATCCTCGCCCCTGCGGGTTGAGAAATTGAGCGGCATTGCCAGGTTGTCGCATGACTTGCTCGCATTTGCCTAGCGATTCATCTGCTGAAGCAGCGAGCGAATGCGCTGCCACAAGTCATTGCCCCAGTCCGGGTTGATCTGCGCCAAAGCGTCGCTCGCCGAGATTTGCCCGGTCAAGCCGGCGCGCGCCGCCTGGAAGCCGGCCACCAGGTCCGACCTCCCCGTCACATCGCGGTGACGCACGATCTTGCCGTCGATCACAGCCAGCAGTTCGGCGTCGACTTGTGGCGGCACAGGCGTGTCGGTTGGTACAGGCGTGTTGGTTGGCGGCACGGGCGTGTCGGTTGGTACAGGCGTGCTGGTCGGCGGCACAGGCGTGCTGGTCGGCGGCACAGGCGTGTCGGTTGGAGGCACTGGCGTGTTCGTCGGCGGCACAGGCGTGTCGGTTGGCGGCACGGGCGTGTCGGTTGGCGGCACGGGCGTGTCGGTTGGCGGGATGGGCGTGTCGGTTGGCGGGATGGGCGTGGCGGTGGCTGTTGGGACGATGCGTTGCTCAAGCGCGGAGCGGATGCGCGTCCACAAGTCATTTTGCCAGCCGGGATCCAGCGCCGCCAGGGCATCGGCTGCCGACATTTGTCCGCTCAAGCCAGCGCGCGCCGCCTCGAAGCCGGCCTGCAAATCGGTCCGCCCGGTCACATCGCGATGATGGACGATCTTGGCGTCAATCTCTGATAGCAGGTCGGGCGCTTCTTGCTGCTGTTGCCGCGCTGCCACTGTCGGCGTTGGCGTTGCAGTGGGCGTTGGCGTGGCTGTCTCATCCGCTTCCAGCGTGCGCGCCTGGGCGGTATACACATTTGCGAGGCCAGATTGCAAATAGACGGTTAGCTTCAGGGCATATTCCGTATCCGCAAGCAAGCCGCTGAAAGTGTGGGAAGTGGTCCCGTCGTTGATGATGATGAAGTCATAATGCCCGTCGGCGCGGATTTCCAGGAAGTATTGCTGGACGCCGTTGATATCGTCCCAGGACACAGTCATCTCGCGCTGGGTAATGGCATCGACGGAGATTTCCAGCGGGATGACCGTGGGCGTGGCTGTTGGGACGATGCGCTGCTCAAGCGCCGAGCGGATGCGCGACCACAGGTCATTCTGCCAGCCAGGATCCAGCGCCGCCAGCGCCTCTGTGGCCGACATTTGCCCGCTCAAGCCAGCGCGCGCCGCCTCGAAGCCAGCCTGCAAATCCGCCCGCCCGGTCACATCGCGGTGATGGACGATCTTGGCGTCGACCTCAGCCAGCAGGTCGGGCGTCTCTTGCGACTGGCCTCGCGCTGCCACTGTCGGCGTTGGCGTAGCCGTCGGGGTTGGCGTTGTGGTTGGCGTTGTGGTTGGCGTGGCCGTCGGGGTTGGCGTTGCGGTTGGCGTGGCCGTCGGGGTTGGCGTTGCAGTCAGTGTTGCGGTTGGCGTGGTTGTCGCTGCTGCTGCCGACTCGATCGCGCCGATATCGCAGCCGTCGCCAAGTGGACGCGCCGCGCCAGTCTGGTCAGTCGGCAGGCAGTATTGGTCATCAGCGGCATCCAGCGCCGGGCTGCCATCCAGCAGCGGGTAATAAGCGGGCTTGGGCCGGCCGGTAAGAGAGCTCAGCATCGGGTCGCCGCCGCGCGAGTTCGCGCAAGAGCCGTCCTGGCTGAAGTTGCCGCTGCTTTGGCTCAAGTTGCTGCAATCCGGCTCGTTGCTACCGCCGGCGACGATGCTGTTGCGCAGCCGGGCTATGCCATTGCGCAGGTGGATCGCGTCCGATTCATTCCAGTTGCCCGTGTTGCCTATTATGGTGAGATGGGTCATAGTCGTTGTCGCGCCGCTCACCAGGATCGCGCCGGCGATGCCCGCTTCATTCCGACTGAAAGTGCTGTTTGTGATGGTCGCTGTGCCGTTTAACGTCTCGATCGCGCCACCCCCAGAAACGGCGAGGTTGCCCGAAAACTCGCTGCCGTCGATAGTCATCGTTCCGCGGCTGAACAAGATCGCGCCGCCGCTATGCCAGGCGGAATTGTCATGAAAGATGCTGTTGTAAATCTCAAGTCCGCCCGAGAAATTCGTGGTGCCGATAGCGGCACCATGTCGCGCGTTATTGCCCGTAAAGTTGGCATTGTTTATGACAAGCCGCGCGTTGCTCACTAGCAGGATCGCTCCGCCGTCCTCCTCTGAATAGCCTTTCGTCAGCGTCAGATTGTTGATCCTGAGCTGGCCGTTTTCGCCGACGAATATCCGAAAGAGATCGTCCGCGCTTAGGGTATAGCCGTTGCCTTCTATCGTAATGGAGCTGTTGATATTCGGCAGCGCCTCGCTCAAAGTGATGTTTTCGTAGAAGATGATGATGTCATGACCGTTGCCGGTCGGGCAGCCGCCAACTGAGGTGTCGGTATTGGCGGACTGAATCTGATCGGCCAATGAGCAGCCCTTTGTCTGGGTTGGCGTGATGGTTGGCGTTGGGGTTGGCGTGATGGTTGGCGTTGGCGTGATGGTTGGCGTTAGCGTGATGGTTGGCGTTGCGCTGGGTGTGCTTGTCGCAGGTATAGAAGACTCGATCGCGCCGATGTCGCAGCTGCCAAGCGGACGCGCCGCGCCAGTCTGGTCAGTCGGCAGGCAGTATTCGCCCTCAGCGGCGCCCAGCGCCGGGCTGCTTTTCAGCAGCGGGTAATAGGCGGGCTTGGGCCGGCCGGTAGAAAAGCTCAGCATCGGGTCGCCTCCGCGCGTGTTCGCGCAAGAACCGTCCTGGCTGAAGTTGCCGATGCTTTGGCTCAAGCTGCTGCAATCCGGCTCGTTGCTGCCGCCGGCGACGATGCTGTTGCGCAGCCGGGCTATGCCAGAGCGCAGGTGGATCGCGTCCGATTCAGTCCCGTTGCCCGTGTTGCCCACTATGGTGAGATGGGTCATGGTCGTTGTCGCGCCGCTCACCAGGATCGCGCCGGCGACGCCCGCAGTATTATGTTTGATAGTGCTGTTTGTGATGGTCGCTGTGCCGTTATTCGCCTTGATCGCGCCGCCCTCAGTAAGGGCGAGATTGCCCGAAAGCTCGCTGCCGTCGATGGTCATTGTTCCGCCGTTAAACAAGATCGCGCCGCCGTCGCCCTCGACGCCATTGCCTTGAATGATGCTGTTGTAAATCTCAAGTCCGCCCGAGAAACTCGTGGTGCCGATAGCACCGCCATTTAGCGCGTTATTGTCCGCAATGTTGACTCTGTTAAGGACAAGCCGCGCATTGCTCTGTAGCAGGATCGCTCCGCCGTCCTCCAATGAATTGCCCTGCGTCAGCATCAAATTGTTGATCCTGAGCTGGCCGTTTTCGCCGACGACGAAAATCCGGAAGAGATAGTCCGCGCTTAGGGTGTAGCCGTTGCCTTCTATCGTAATGGAGCTGCTGATAATCGGCAGCGCCTCGCTCAAAGTGATGTCTTCGTAGATGATGATGGTGTCATGACCGTTGCCGGTCGGGCAGCCGCCAACTGAGGTGTCGGTATTGGCGGACTGAATCTGATCGGCCAACGAGCAGCCTGTTGTCGGGGTTGGCGTGATGGTTGGCGTGGTGGTTGGCGTGATGTCTGTGTCTGTGGCTGGCTGATCGGCCGCCAGCGTGCGCGCCTTTGCGGAATAGACTTTTTCCGCGCCAGAATTCAAAGTGACGGTTAGCGTCAACTCATACTCTGTATCCAACTGCAAGCCGCTGAACCTGTGCGAAGTCGTCACGCTGTCGGTGGCGATGGAGTCATAATGTCCAGCGCCGCGGATTTCCAGGAAGTATCGCTTGACCCTGTTTTTTTCGTACCAGAATGCTGAGACTGCCTGGTGAGAAATATCCTTCACGGAGATGCGCGGGATGATCGTGGGCGAGTCGTTGTCCCAGACAGCGAAGCAGTGCCAGTGATTCGGAGAGTATTCAAAGACCAGGTTGACTTCGCTGGAATAAGACAGCCGACATCTTTGCAGGGCGGTTTCCCCATCAGGCCCACCGAGAGAGCCAAACTGCTGATTCGGCTGCGATGGTAGCCACTCACTTGTCCCCACTGCGCATCTATATATGCGAGCCGCATAAAGGTCAGCAGACACGGTGAGGATTGGATACTTGATGTTGTCTTCGCAGATCGACCAGGCCGCCTTCCCATTTCTCGCGAAGACGAGTCCCGTCTCGTATCTCGGCCTTGAGTACGGTGTTTGGCAATTTTCGTCGGTATATCTCTGAATGTATCCCGACACGAAATTGCTGTCCGGGATGAATGAATACAGCTTGATCTGCTTTAAGTCAAAGTACACTCCCCCGGGACGGCGATAGTCTTCGATTAGCTCAGAACTGGAGCCGTTCCTGTGGCAAGTGCCTGATCGTTGCGGCGTTGCTGTTGCTGTTGATATTGCCGTTGCCGTTGCCGTTGGCTCGCTGCAGTCGCGCAGATTGAGATAGGCCAGATCATTGGACCGTACGCGCAAGTCGTACACGCTGTCTGGCACAGCTCCGCAGAGATAATTGTTGGAAAGATACAGAGATACCAGATTGCCGAGGTTGCCCAATTCAGAGGGAATCTCGCCATTCAAATTGTTATTGCCCAGATGCAGGCTGGTGACCAAGCCATAAGGATTCGTGGTGACGCCATGCCATTCGCCGACCGGCTCGTTGCTCAGCCAATTCGTTTTGTTTGTCCAGTTCGCGCCATTGGCGGCATTGTACAAAGCGACCAGCGCGGCTCGCTCTGTATGCTGCCTGGCTTCCAATTCGGCGGGCGTGGCGCAATCTGGCAAACTGAGACTGTCCAGATCATTGTATTGTACGCGCAAGTCCTGCAGGCTGGCTGGCACAGCGCCGCATAGAAAGTTGTAATTTAGATACAGCATGTACAATCTGCTCAGGTTGCCCAATTCAGATGGAATCGGACCGCTCAGACGATTGTAACTCAGTCTCAATTTCCATAGATTGCTGAGATTGCCGAGCTCTGCGGGGATCGTTCCGCTCAACTTATTGTAGGTAAGTTTCAGTTCCTCGAGCAGGCTGAGGCTGCCCAGCTCGGCGGGGATCGCGCCAGTCAGGTAGTTAGAGCTAAGATCCAATCTTTCCAGATTGCCGAGCTTGCTCAGGTCAGATGGAATCGAGCCAACCAGATTGTTGCGGCTAAGATCCAAGCTATGCGCTGAGCCATTGGCGTCCGTTGCAACGCCATGCCAATGGCCGACCGGCATGTCGCTCAGCCAATTCCTATTGTTCGTCCAATTCGCGCCATCGGTGGCGTTGTACAAGGCGACCAGCGCGGCTCGCTCTGTTGCCGGTCCGGCGGGCGTGTCGCAATCCGACAGATTAAGCGTGCCCAGATCATTGTATGGTACGCGCAGTTCATACAGGCTAGCTGGCACAGGTCCGCATAGAACATTGCCCCCAAGATAAAGATTGCGCAGGTTGTTGAGGTTGCCCAGTTCTGCGGGGATCGCGCCACTCAGCTTATTACTTGAAAGCCGCAGTCTCTGCAAAGTGCTGAGCTGGCCCAGTTCTGCGGGGATCGCGCCGCTCAGTTGGTTGTCAGTTAGATCTAGCATCTGCAAATTGCTGAGGTTGCCCAGTTCTGCGGGGATCGCGCCGCTCAGCCAATTCACCCTAAGGTTTAGTATCTGCAAATTGCTGAGCTGGCCCAGCTGCGACGGGATCGAACCTTTCAGACCATTGCGTCTAAGCCCCAAGACCTGCAGCTTGCTCAGGTTGCCGAGTTCAGCTGGCAGGGTGCCGATCAGCCAGTTGTCCGTAAGAATCAGTTCAATAACCAAGCCGTTGGCGTCGGTGGTTACGCCCAGCCATTCGCCGACCGGCTTGTCGCTCAGCCAGTTCGTTTCGCTCGTCCAGTTCGCGCCATTGGTGGCATTGTACAAAGCGACCAGCGCGGCTCGCTCCGTTTCCAATGCGGTGGCCGTCGGCTCTTGCTGCGGCGCGGCGTTCACCTGGCTGCGTGACGAACGAGGCTGTGTTGCCGTTGCCGTGTGCGTTGCTGTTGCGGCGGGCGCAGCGCACTCCGGCAGATTGAGATTGCCCAGGTCATTGTTGGGCACATTGTTCAGGCTGGCGGGCACAGCGCCGCAAAGACCGTTGCCGCCAAGATACAGATGGCCCAGATTGCCGAGGTCGCCCAGTTGCGCCGGGATCGCGCCGCTCAGATTGTTGCCGCTTAGGTCCAGCCACTTGAGCTTGCTGAGATTGCCCAGTTGCGCTGGGATCGCGCCACTCAAATTGTTGTCGGCAATATACAGGTACTGCAAATTGCCGAGGCTGCCCAACTCAACTGGAATCGCGCCGCTCAGCGCATTGCCCCTAAGGTACAGAATCTGTAAATTATTGAGGCTGCCCAACTGCGCTGGGATCGCGCCGCTCAGACCATTGTCATTTAGCCCCAAGACCTCCAGGTTGCTGAGATTGCCCAACTGCGCTGGGATCGAACCGCTCAGATTATTGTCGGTGAGATCGAGCTGTGTAACCGCGCCATAGTCATCGGTGGTAACGCCATGCCAATCGCCGAGCGGCTCGTCGCTCAGCCAGTTGCTATTGTTCGTCCAGTTCGCGCCATCGGCAGCATTGTACAAAGCGACCAGCGCGGCTTGCTCTGTTACCGTCGGTTCTTGCGCCCGGTTGAACGGCATAGGCAACAGAAACACGCCAGAATCAGCGCAAATGACAATATCCTATGAGACATAATGTTCTCCTGAACTGTTAATTCTACATATTTGCCATTCAATATACCATAAATATACCACAAAATCTCCCATACCCGGAATAGCGTGTAACCAGATTACCTGCAACCTTTACAATCTCTGTGCCAGGACACAGGTGCGGAGATGCGGCGCTTCGGAAAATCGTTTGGACATGCGCTTTGGAAACGGCGGACGCAGCTAGGGCTTTCTCAAGAAGCGCTCGCCTTCCGCTGCGGCAGCCATCGCAATTACATTGGCGAGATTGAGCGCGGGGAAAAGTCGCCTTCGCTGCACATCGTCTTTGCCATTGCGGAAGCGCTGGAGATGAAAGCCTCCGAGCTGCTCAGAATGACGGAAGAGCTCGAAGCGAAGAACCGGCGTCGGCTAGAATAAAGGCATCAGACAAAGCCAGCACAAATGGAGCCCGTCATGACTCACCAGCGCATCCTCACCAAGTCCAGCAAAGACGGCGATATCTTCCCCGATATCGACTATCGCACCAGCAAAGCCGTGCGCGCCGGCAACATGGTCTTCGTCGAAGGCCAGACGGGCTTGACCATGGACGGCAGCGGCTTCGTGGGCGAAGGCGACCCGGCCGCCCAAGCCGACAACGCCATGAAGAATGTCAAGATCATCCTGGAAGCGGCGGGCGCGCGCATGCAAGACATCTGCAAGATCACCACCTATGTGACCGATGCCAGCTACCGCGATCTGGTTTATCCGGTGCTGGCGAGGCACATGCCGGCTGTCTATCCTTGCTCGACCGGCGTGGTGGTTTCGGCGCTGGGCAAACCCTATGCCGACTTTGAGATCGATGTCTTCGCGGTCATCCCAGACGAGCGCGCCTAAGCGATCACAGCTCCCACCAGGCGCGCGCGTCGGGGCTTGATTCGGCTTTTCGCAGCGCGGCACCCGCTTCGTCTGTCGTGGCGCGCAACTGAGGCAGATCCGCCAGATGCGCATAGACGGACTCGGTCGCGGGCAGCAGCGCATCCACGGGCAAGATGCTGGCCTGGCGATGCCGCAGCAGATGCAAGTACACCGCCGCGTACACCTCCGGCGCATAGCTGTCGTCCCTGGGCGCTTCGGCGATGTCCAGTTGCTGGGCGAGAATCTGCAAATCCCGCCACAGGGCACGCAGGATATTGGGCGGCGCGTCATCGGCCTCATTTGTATGCCGGGGCGCGGCGATGGTTTGGGCGCGTTTGCTTTCGATGCTGGCTCGCACCTGCCGCGAGGGCACGGGCACGGCAAATTGCGTGCGCGCATCGCGCAGCAGCGGCTCGGCGGCGTCATCCTGCGGGCGCGCCAGCTCGATCAGCCGTCCGCCGATCAGCGGCAGCTCGCCGATTAGCAGGTCGCAAGCGAGTTTTGGCAGTTGCGAACGCAGCCAGTTGCCGGCCGCGCGCATGACCAGCGGATGCGTCGCGCCAGCTTGCAGGGGATAACGCGGCGTTTCAAATGGCTGGCGCAGCACATCCCACTGCAGCAGCGTTACTTCGCGCCCGGCCTCGGCAGCCAGCAGCGCCAATTGCTGCAGCAGCAGACTCTTGCCCACGCCCGGCAGCCCGGCAAAGAAGACGCGGTCGCAGCCAGCGATCAGCTGCGTGAAGCGCTGATAAATCGCTGATTCTGGCGGCAGGATCGACTCAGGCATGCTGCGGCGGACGAACCCTGCCTTGGTCATACAGGCTGTCGAAGCTGGGCGTATCGCCCATGGGCACTTCGATCAGGGTCGGCAAGTCGCTTTTGAAGCCATAGCGCAGCGCCTGACGCAATTGGCTCTCCGTCTCGGCGCGGAAGGCATTTGCGCCAAAAGCCTCGCCCAGCTTGACAAAGTCGGGATTGACCAGGTCGCTGGCGATGACGCGCTCGTCATAATCGCGTATCTGCATCTTGCGCACATTGCCATAGGCATCGTTGTTGAATACGATCGCGACCAACGGGATGCCATGCTGCACAGCCGCCGCCAATTCGCCCGCGCAGTACATGAAGCCGCCATCGCCGCAAACGGCAATCACGGGCGCAGCGGGCTTCGCCACCTTGACGCCCAAGCCGGTTGGGAAAGCGAAACCGAGCGTGCCTTGATAGCC
>DAOUJB010000334.1:0-4233 GCA_034423155.1 Anaerolineae bacterium
AATCCATGAGTAAGCTCCTTATGTGAGAGTTTGGCTCTTACTCTAAATTAGCACCTTCTTTCATTTCCGCTTGCATTTTGCGACCCAGTAGCGGACAAGCCTTGTAGGGGCGAGGCGGTGACTCGCCCACAATATCGCCATTGACCATGTGGGCGACCCAATGGCTCGCCCCTACGCGCGGCTGTCGGGGGTATTGCGAGGGGGTTACAAGTGGGCAACCGTGGACGCGCGGGTATATCATGCCTGAGTGAATAGGTCGATCGAGGGAGGAAGAAGCATGCGCGTACTGATTATCGGCGGCGCGGGCCGAGTCGGCAGCATGACAGCGCCCTACCTAAAAGCCCGGCACAGCCTGACCATCTTCGACCGGCGTCCAGCGGCGGACAGCAGCTTGCCCAGCATCCAGGGCGACATCTGCGATTATGCAGCGCTGGCCGCTTGCATGTCGGGCCAGCAAGCGTTGATCTATATGGCGATGGGCAGCGAGGATTGGGACAGCCTGACAGGCATACACAGCGCCTACGACATCAATGTCAAGGGACTGCATCTGGCGCTGCACGCGGCGCAGGCAGCCGGCATCAATCAGGCGGTCTATACCAGCAGCATGTCGGTCTATGAAAATCTGGACGGGCGCAGTTTCGCCGATGAGAATAGTACGCCCGATGCGCATGGATTATACGGCTTCACCAAGTATCTGGGCGAGCAGGTCTGCCAAAATGCCACGCGCAACTGGGATATGCACATCAATGCGTTGCGCTTGTGCTTCCCCACGCCCGATGACAGGCTGGCACAGGCCAAGCCCGAGCAACGCAGCCTGGCCACAGCAGCCAGCGATGTCGCCGCAGCACTCGCGGCCGCCCTGCGCTTTCAAGGCCGCTTTCAGACATTTATGATTAGTGGCGATGCGCGCCACACTGTGCTAAACATGCACAAAGCGCGGCTGCTGCTGGGCTGGACGCCGAATGCGAATGTAGACAGGCCAACATAATGAAACGGGCAACATGATGCCACAATACACACTCTTGCTCAAAAATGGTCACACGATCGACCCGGCCAACAACATCGACGCGCCCATGGATGTGGCGATCGCGGATGGAAAAATCGCCGCTGTGGCGCCCGAAATCGCCAGCGCCGAGGCCGCGCAGACCATCGACGCCAGCGGCTTGATCGTCACGCCCGGGCTGATTGACATCCATGTGCATGTCTACCACACGCGCGAGCCAGAAACACTGAGCATCATCGCCGACCATCACAGCTTCCGCAGCGGCGTGACGACGGTCGTGGATACGGGCACGGCTGGCGCAAAACACTTCTTGCACTTCAAACGCACTGTCATCGACCGGGCGCGCACCCGCATCTTCGCTTATATCAACATCGTCAAGTCGGGTATGACGGGTCCTTTCGAGCAGGACATCAACGAGATGGATGCCCAACTGGCGGCTTCTATCGTCCTGGCTTATCCCGAAGATTGCGTGGGCATCAAGACGGCGCATTACTGGGTCAGCGAGCCATTCGATGAGGCGCACCCGCCCTGGTACGCTGTCGATGCCGCGCTGGAAGCATCTGCCATTTGTGGCAAACCGCTGATGGTCGACTTTTGGCATCGCGAAGGGCGCACTTATCAGGAATTGCTCAAGAAGATGCAGCCCGGCGACATCCACACGCATGTCTATGCGCAGCAATTCCCCATATTGAACGCCGAAAACCAGCCCGCCGACTTTATGTTCGAGGCGCGCGAACGCGGCATCATCTTCGACCTGGGGCACGGCGCGGGCAGCTTCTGGTTCCGCCAAGCCATCCCGGCTTTCCAGGGCGGTTTCGGTCCCGATAGCATCAGCACCGACCTGCACATCGGCAATGTCAACGGAGTCGTGTTTGACATGCTGCAGACCATGTCCAAGCTGCTGTGCATGGGCATGCCGCTACAAGAGGTCATCTTCCGCTCGACTGTGACGCCGGCCCGCGAAATCGGGCATGCAGAATTGGGCACGCTGAGCATCGGCGCAGAGGCGGATGTGGCGCTGCTGCGGCTGGACGAGGGCGCTTTCGGCTATGTGGACTGCGGTGGCGCTCGCATGGCTGGCGACCAGCGACTCGGCTGCGAGATGACTATCCGCGCGGGCGAAATCGTCTATGATCTCAACGGGCGGGCAAGCCCTCGCTGGCAGGATGCGCCCGAATCTTACTGGGAAATTCGCTTACCGACAGGCAGCTATGAGCCATGACAAGCTATAAAAAACTCGGGATGCGCCCGGTCATCAATGCCTATGCCACCGTGACCAAATACGGCGGGTCGCTGATTCCGCCCGAGGTGCTGGCGGCCATGAACGCGGCGGCCAGCGGCTTCGTCGACCTGGCGGCATTGCAGCGGGCGGTTGGCGCGCGCATCGCCGAACTGACGCGCAACGAAGCGGCTTATGTCACATCGGGGGCGGCGGCGGGCGTGTTGCTGTCGGCGGCGGCATCGGTGCTGATTAAGCGCCCTGACGCAGAGAAAGCCTTCCCGAATCTGGACGGCCTGCCAAACGAAGCCATCGTGCAGCGCCACCACCGCAACGGCTACGACTTCGGCGTGCAGACAGTCGGCATGCAATTTGCGGAGATTGAACCGCGAGTCGAGGCTTTGCGCGCGGCTATCAACGAGCGCACGGCCTGCATCTTCTGGTTCGCCGGCACGATGAACACCCCCGATGACATCCCGCTGCCGACGGTCATCGCGGTCGCCGACGAGCATGACCTGCCCGTGATCGTCGATGCCGCTGCCCAACTGCCGCCCGTCGACAACCTGTGGCGCTACACGGGGATGGGCGCGGCCTTGGCGCTCTTCAGCGGCGGCAAAGACCTGCGCGGACCCCAGCCGACCGGTCTCATGCTGGGACGCCGCGAGCTGATCGAGGCGATACGCCCGCTCAGCAACCCGAATCACGGCTTGGGACGTCCGCTGAAGGTGGGCAAGGAAGAGCTGATGGGTTCGCTGGCGGCGGTGGAACGCTACCTGGCGCTGGATCATGACGCTCGCGAACAATACTGCGAAGATTGCGTTGCGCTGTGGCTGGCGGCGTTGAATCCGCTGACGGGCGTGAAGGCTGTGCGCGACTTCCCCAACGAAGCCGGACAGCCACTGCCCTGGTGCCGCGTGACGGTCGATGCCGCTGCGCTGGGCATGTCGGCGGACGATGCGGTGGCGGCATTCCTGGCGCATGAGCCGAGCATCGCCGTTTCACCTGGCGACGCGAGCTTCTTCCATCTCAATCCCATGACACTGAATCCGGGCGAGGAAGTCGTCGTGCGCGATGCCTGCCTGCGCGTGCTGGGCGGCTGACCATGAACCGCCCATTCGAGCTATACGACCTGCGCGTGACGGTCGAGCGCATCGAGGGGCGCAGCGTCTGTGGTTTGCAAGTCGGCGATTACTTTGAACTGACCGAGAGCGCCAAGCTGCGCATCCCGGCCGGGGCGCACTTCTGCATCTATGCGCTTTCGGCTGTTCTGCCGCTGCTGGCGGCGAAGCAACGCGAACTCAGCGAAAACGACTGGATGACGCGCGATACGGTCGCCGCCTGCCCAGATGTGGACGAGCGCCTGATCATGCGCATCGAACGCGTCAACAAGCGCGTGATGGACAGCGATGAATTGACCTGATTTCCCCACATATGAGTCGGCGTAGGGGCGACTCTTGAGTCGCCCACTTTGGCAACGCTGACATTGTGGGGGATACAAGTATCGCCCCTACGACATCGTATGAGGGTCTGCGAGCAATTTCGTGGTAAAAATAAGGTATAAGCAGCCGCTTGATGCAAAGGAGCCGTGCCATGTCCAAACAGCGCAAGCACATCAAGGTGACCTACTCCACGCTCGGCAGCCCAGACCCGCTGCTGCACGAATACTTTGACGAAGATGTCGCCGATTTGAAGCAGAATCTGGGGCGCGATTATCCGCTGCTGATCAACGGAGAATGGCAGCCCGGTGCGGACAGCTACGAAGCGCGCTCGCCAATCAACAGCGACTGGCTGCTGGGCAGATTCGCGGGGGCATCGGACGAGCAGGTAGAGGCAGCCGTGGCCGCCGCGCAGGCAGCCTTCCCCGCCTGGCGAGATAGGCCCTGGCAGGAACGGGTCGATATCCTGGAGCGCGCCGCCGACCTCATCAGCCAGCGCTTGTTCGAGATCTCGGCGGCAGTCAGCATGGAGATCGGCAAGAATCGCCTGGAAGCCATCGGCGAGGTGGAAGAAA
>DAOUJB010000335.1:0-5759 GCA_034423155.1 Anaerolineae bacterium
CCAAAGCCTATGGCAGCTATGAAGCGCTGGCGGCCGACCCCGATGTCGATGTCGTGTATATCGGCACGCCACACAACTACCACATGCCCAACACCCTGCTCTGCCTGAAGGCCGGCAAGCATGTGCTCTGCGAAAAACCCTTCGCCGTCAACGCGGACGAAGCCAAAGCCATGATCGACTGCGCGCGCGACAATGACCGCTTCCTGATGGACGCCTTTTGGACGCGCTTCTTCCCCGGCATGGTCAAGCTGCGCCAACTACTGGCCGACAAAGTCATCGGCGATGTTATGCTGGTGCAAGCCGATTTTGGCTATCGCACCGGACAAGTCGTCCCAGAAAGCCGCATCTACAATCCTGAGCTGGCGGGCGGCGCGCTGCTGGATGTCGGCTCGTATTGCGTGCAGCTGGCTTCCATGGTCTATGGCCGGCAGCCCAGCGAAATCAGCAGCCAGGTTACTATCGGCTCAACCGGCGTCGACGAGCTTTCGGTGTCGGTATTCAAGTACAGCGAGTATGAGATGGCGACGCTCACCACCGCCATCCGCCTGAATACGCCGCACGAAGCGCGCATCATGGGCACGGCCGGCACGATCTCCATCCCCAACTGGTGGATGCCCAGCGAACTGACTGTGGCCGCCAGCGGCGCAGAGCCCGAGACGATTCGCTTCGACAATGTGGGCAATGGCTTCAACTACGAAGCGGCGGCGGTGGGCGAGTGCATCCGCGCGGGCAAGACCGAAAGCGACATCATGCCGCTGGACGAGACGCTGGCTATCATGCAGACGCTGGATCGCCTGCGCGCCCAATGGGGTTTGCGTTATCCGTTTGAAGCCTAGTCGGCATGGCGCGGGGGCGCGGGTGGATTTGGGCGACCCGCCAGATACCGTCGTACGGGCGAGGCGTCGTATAAAAGAACCCCCCATAGGGGCGAGGCGATGACTCGCCCGCAATCTCCAACCGGGGCGACCCGACGGCTTGCCCGTACAACTTCTCAATAAGTCTGGCAATGTGCTTGACAACGCGCGCGGTCTGTGCCAAAGTGGGCGGACATTACCAATCTAGGTCTTGGGCGCGTCCCTAATCCGGGCGCGTAACTGGGGAAGTCGGTGCAAATCCGACACTGTCGCGCAGCGGTGACTGGTGTGTAGCCAGAAGTCCGAATGCCAGCCCGAGACCTAGCTCAGTCTACTTTCCGCGTAAAGAGGGAGACGAGCATGGACACCAGAACTTCAATCCGCCCGCAGCCATGGGCGTTTTTGTTGTCTGCGCGCGCCCTCCTTCGTCATAAAGGGGGGACACCATGAAGACCGCACTGCTGGCGCTCATTCTGCTGCTCATCACCGCCGCTCCTACTATCGGGCAAGATGCCAATCTGACTTCGGGCTGCATCACTGATTTCGACGCCGCCCTCGATTACTTCCCGCAGAAAGCCGAAGTGGTCGATGCCGAAAACATGACCATCTCGTATCATGGTCATTACAAACTGGTGCGCGTCGGCGATGCCTATGATGGCGGGTCGCCTTTCGAATATGTGCTGGTGCAATGCGGCGCGCCGGCCCCGCCCCCGGAAGACTTCGCCGAAAACGCGCAATTCATCGAAGTCCCGGCCGGCAAGTTGATCGCGCTTTCTACCACGCAGTTGTCCGCGCTGTCCATGCTGGGCATTCTCGACCAGTTGGTGGCGGTGGATAGCGGTTTTTACATCAGCTCACCAGAAGTGCTCGAGAAGATCGAAGCGGGCGAAGTCGTCGAGATCGGCTTTGGCTCAGAAGTGAATGTCGAGCTGGCGCTGGAGCTGGCGCCCGATCTGGTGTTGAGCTATGGCTACAATCCCGACACCGATGCGCACCCGATCTTGCTGGAAGCCGGCATATTCTCGGCGCTTGATGCCAGCTGGCGAGAAAATTCGCCGCTGGGGCGGGCTGAATGGCTGAAGCTGCCGGCGCTTTTTTATAATCTTGAAGCGCGCGCTAACGAGGTCTATGCCGACATCCGCGATCAGTATGAGGCGGTGAGCGACTTGGCTGCTGGCATACCGGACGAAGAACAGCCGCGCGTGCTGCTCAATACATTCCTGTCCTATGCCGATGCCTGGTATAGCCCGGGCGCAGACACCTATGTCGGGCAGCTGATACACGATGCCGGCGCAGACCTGATCCTCGACAGCGATGATCCCACCGGCAGCCAGCCGTATAGCTTCGAGGCCGCCTATGAACAAGGCTGGGATGCCGATATCTGGCTGGTGGATACATTTGCGGTTTATACAGCCGCTGACTTGCTGGCGCAGGACAGCCGCTTTGCCGATTTCGCTGCCTTCCAATCGGGCGCGATCTGGAACAACAACCGCGATGAGAACCCCAATGGCGGCAACAATATTTACGAATGGGGCGTCACCAACCCGCATCTGGTGCTGGCGGACTTGCTGGCGATCTTTCATCCGCATCTGCTGCCCGATCACGAGTTCGCCTTTTACCGCCAGTTGAGCGAGGCTTGATATGCTGCGCCTGGCCCGCTTGCCGATCGTCATGATTGCCTGGCAAGGGCGCGAATACGCCGGCGCGCGAAGTTGGCTGCTGGTCGCGCTGGCGCTGCTGATGTGCCTGCTGCTGATGCTGAGCCTGGCGCTGGGCTCGGCATCTATCCCGCTGGAGCAGATCATCGCGACGCTGCTGGGTGGAGAAGCGGAGAGCGCTGCCTGGACCAACATCGTGCTCAAGTTTCGCTTGCCCAAGACGCTGACGGCGATGCTGGCGGGCATGGCGCTGGGAGTCAGCGGGTTGCTGATGCAGACCTATTTTCGCAATCCGCTGGCCGAGCCTTTTGTGCTGGGCGTATCGTCGGGCGCGAGTCTGGGCGTGGCGCTGGTGGTGCTGGGCACGGGCGCGGCTGGCGGCCTGCTGCTGGGTGGACTGAACCTGGCTGGCGACTTGCTGTTGACGGCGGCGGCCGGGCTGGGCGCGGCAGTGACGATGTCGCTGGTTTTGCTGGTGGCTGCGCGCATCCCCAACGGCGTCACCCTGCTCATCCTGGGGCTGATGTTCGGTTATTTGGTGGCGGCGCTGGTCAGCCTGCTGCTCTACTTTGCCTTGCCCGAGCGCATCCAGGCTTACATCAACTGGACATTCGGCTCGTTCAGCGGCGTAACCAGCGACCAGTTGCCGATCCTGACGCTGATTGTCGTGGCGGGGTTGCTGCTGGCGGCGGCGCAGGTCAAACCGCTCAATGCGCTGTTGCTGAGCGAGGACTATGCGCGCAGCCTGGGCGTGCCCATGCGCAAGACGCGGCTGGGCATCGTGCTGGCGACGGCTCTGCTGGTCAGCGCGGTCACGGCATTTTGCGGACCCATCGCTTTCATCGGCATCGCCGTACCGCACATTTGCCGCGGCTTGCTGGGCAGCTCCGACCATCGTTTGCTGCTGCCGGGCACGATTCTGGCGGGGGCTTGCGTGGCGCTGGCGTCCGGGCTGATCGCCGAATTGCCGGGCAGCCATATCGTGCTGCCGCTGAATGTGGTAACGGCTTTGCTGGGCGCGCCGGTGGTTATGCTGGTCGTGCTGCGGCGAGCGCGGGGGCTGGCTTGATGAACGCGCTGGAAACCCGAGCGTTGACAATCGGGTATCGGCGGCGGGGGGGCGATATCGTGCTGGCGCGCGACCTGGACTTGCAACTGGGGCGCGGCAGCCTGGTCGGCATATTGGGCGCGAATGGCATCGGCAAATCGACATTGCTGCGTACGCTGGCTTGCATGCAAACGCCGCTGGCGGGTCAAGTGCTGCTGGATGGTGAAGACGCAGCCCGCATGCTGCCCTTGGATGTAGCGCGGCGGCTGTGCATCGTGTTGACGGCTGCGCCCCAAGACAGCCTGCTCAATGGCTATGCGCTGGTGGCCTTGGGCAGATACCCGCACAGCGACTGGCTGGGCAGGCTGAGCAAGTCCGATCACGCGCAGGTGGACTGGGCAATGCAGGCGGTCGGCGCGTCAGATCTGGCGGAGCAGCGCGTTTCCCAACTGAGCGATGGGCAGCGGCAAAAGCTGATGATCGCGCGCGCATTGACGCAGGATTGCCCGCTGATGCTGCTGGACGAGCCGACCGCCTTCCTGGATTATCCGCGGCGGCTGGAGACACTGCGCTTGCTGCGACGGCTGACCCAGGAGGCCGACCGTGCCGTTCTGGTTTGCACGCACGAGCTCGATCTGGCGCTGCGTTATTGCGATGAATTGTGGCTGATGAGCAACAGCGGCCTGCAAGTTGGCTCGCCGGCCTCCCTGCTGCGAGATGGCAGCCTTGGCGAGGCTTTTGGCATGGATGGCTTCGGCTTTGGAGACTATGGCAGCAGCCTCATCCCTGCTGGCGCAGACCGCTCGCAGCCGCTGGAACGACCGGAGGGCAACTTGTTATGAGCCAGAGAAAACGAAGACGGGGCTTGGTGCTGGTCAATACCGGCGATGGACGCGGCAAATCGACCTCCGCCTTCGGGGTGATCTTGCGCATGCTCGGCCGGAAGAAGCCGGTCGCGCTGATCCAATTCCTCAAACATGAGACCGGGCAATGGGGAGAGGTTCGAGCGCTGCGGCAGCTCGGCCTGCAGCCGATCAAGACGGGCGATGGCTTCACCTGGACGAGCAAAGACCTGGAGGAGACACAGGCGCGCGCGCTGCACGGCTGGCAAAAGGCGCAGGCGGTCATCGTCTCCGATGAATACGAACTCGTCGTTTTGGACGAATTCACCTACCTGCTGGATTTCGGCTGGCTGGATGTCGACGAAGTGATCGACTGGCTGCAAGCGAACAAACCGGAGCGCCAGCATCTGCTCATCACCGGGCGGAACGCGCCAGCCGCTTTGATCGACTATGCGGATACCGTCAGCGAAATGGTCAAAATCAAGCACGCCTTTGACGCTGGCATCAAAGCGCGAGCCGGCATCGATTTCTGACGCTTGCAGGCTACAGCTAGCAATGCAAGTTTGGCATGGGCATCTGCGCTTCCCCCTGAGCTGTCGGGGGACCGATGGAGATACACCCGTTACAAAAAAATGACCGCCACAATGGACGGTCATATTCGCTGTGGGCTGTACAGGACTCGAACCTGTAACCTCCTCGACGTCAACGAGGCGCTCTGCCAGTTGAGCTAACGGCCCTCCCACATCGTTGTACATTGAGTATAACGCATTCTGTGCGGTATGCAAGGCATACGCCGATTTCGCCCGCATGTCGGCAAGAGCATCGCCGCTTAACGAGTGGCGCTGCCTTCGCTATAATCTGTCCGCCAAAATCGAAAGCAAGCTCCCGTGCCCCAGCCGATAAGCGAGCAAATCCGCCAGCGCTTCCGCCACATCCAGGATGTCAAGTTCGCCAGCGCGCGCCCCGATCCCGCTTTGACCGCGCGATCGCATGAACCTGATATCGTGGTCGAAACCTGGATGAACAGCCGTCTGCACATTTATCTGCTCGCCAAAACGCCCAAGCCGCGCCAGCTAAAGAGCATCCTCAAGCAGAACACCAGCGGCGGCATCGGCACGCTGTTTCTGGTGAATGCGACGCTGCTGCCCGGCGATGGATTTTGCGGACGCCTGCACGATTGGCAAGATGACCTGCGCGTGATGACATTGGGCGCGGTTTATGCCTATAGCCAAAGCGAAGAAGGACTGCGGCTTATCCAGGTGAACATGGACGAAACGACCCAGCGCGGCGAATTCATCGTTTGGCACAGCGGCGACTTCCCCTGCGATGCCGTTTCTGTGCGGCGGCGCGATTATCA